>JAKAMV010000871.1 GCA_021812735.1 Chloroflexota bacterium
CGGCGCCCGGCGACCACCCCGTACGAAGCAGCCGTCTCGATCATCGCGGCCTCGAGCAGCCGCACGAAGGGCCGGATCAGCAGCCCACGCGCGGCGAGCTTGACGACGGGGTAGGCGACCAGTTGGCCGGGGCCGTGATAGGTGACCTCGCCACCGCGCTCGACCCGGATCACCTCGATCTCGAGGGCCGCCAGGTACTCGGCCGGGGCGACCACGTGCTCCTCGCTGGCGTGGCGGCCGAGCGTCAGCACGCGGGGATGTTCCAGCAGCAGCAGCGTGTCGGGGATGCGGTCCGCCACGCGGTCGCTCACGAGCGCGTGCTGGAGATCCCATGCCTCCCGGTATGGCACGCGCCCGAGCCACCGCACGTCGAGTGTCATAGGGGCACGATACCAGCGTGGTGTCCCGAGTGGGCGGGGCGGTCTCGTCTCCGCCACCACGGAGCGGACCGGGAGCGGGACAGGGTCGCTGATGGCGTACAGCGGGTTTGTGCATGCTCCGGGGTTTCACGGTCTGCGGGCATTGACGGCGCCGTTCGTCGTGCTAGATTGAGCATACGTTCGCGGCTGAGCAATTGATCGATCGTACCGGGAGGCCGCAGCTTGCCAGAGGACTTGCGCCAGGACGACTACGATCTCCTCGCGCGCATCGCGCGCCGCTATTACGTCGACGACCGGACGCAGGAGGAGATCGCGCGGGAGTTCGCGCTGTCTCGTCCCAAGGTGCAGCGCATGCTCGACCGCGCGCGGCGCTCGGGAATCGTCGAGATCCACATCCAAGCCCCGCCCTGGCTCGACCTAGACCTCGAGGATCAGCTCCGCGAGACCTTCCGGCTGGCGGACGCGATCGTCAGCCCGTCGCGGTCAGATCCGCAGTCTCAACGCGAGGCCGTGGCGCGGAGCGCGGCGCAGTACCTGGGGCGCTGCCTGCGCGACGGCACCGTCGTGGCTGTCAGCCACGGGCGCGACACGGGCGAGGTGCCCCGGTTTTTCCATCCGGGCCGTCGGCTCGACTGCACGTTCGTCAGCGCCATGGGCGGCTCGCCGCGCGTCGACGCTCCGACGAACCCGAACGAGATCTGCCGAGCCCTGGCCGAGCGCTGTGGGGGCCGCGCCGAGAGCCTCTACGCTCCAGCCTACGTCGAAAGCGCGGAGATGCGTGATCGACTGCTTGCACAAGAGGCCGTCGCGCACACGCTGCGAGTCGCCGCGCAGGCGAGCGTCGCCCTGGTCGGGATCGGGGGCACGGATGACGGCTGCACGATGGTGCGGAGCGGCTGCCTCTCCATGGACGAGATGGCCCGACTCAGGGCGCAGGGCGCCGTGGGCGACGTCCTCGGTAACTACGTCGACATCGAGGGACGCCCGATCGCGTCCCCCCACCAGGATCGGCTCGTCGCGCTGTCCGTGGACGACCTGCGCCGGATCGAGACCGTCGTGGCGGTGGTGAGCGAGGTGGAGAAGCCGCCGGCCATCCTAGGAGCGCTCCGGGCAGGTGTCATCGATGTCCTCGTCGTCGATGCAGGGAACGCCCGTGCCGTGCTCGACATGGCGGGGGCATCCGGGCCGAACCATCCACGGCCGCGCGCGGCGTCACCGCGCGCGCAGGAGGTGATCGGCAGAGCGACCGTGAGATGACCCGCGCCAGGCCTGGCCATGGCCCGGCGGACCGCCACGCATTGGCGTCCCGGAGGTGCTGCAGTGCCGATCGTACCCACCAAGGAAATCCTTGATCGCGCGTTCGCCGAGCGCTATGGCGTGGCCGCGATCAACGTCGTCAACGATTTGACGATGGAAGCCGTCTTCGCGGCCGCCGAGGAGCTCCGGGCGCCCATCATCATCCAGACATCGGTCAAGCACGTGAAGATGACCGGCATCGACGCCATGCACGCGATGTGGGTGGCGTACGCCAGCCGCGTCTCCGTCCCGGCCGCCCTGCACCTCGACCACTGCCCGGACCGCGAACTCATCAGCGCCTGCCTGGCCAAGGGCTGGAACTCCGTCCTCTTCGACGCCTCGAAGCTGTCGGTCGAAGAGAACAAACGCCAGTGCATCGAGGTCGTCGCCGAGGCCCGTCGCTACGGCGCCCACGTCGAGGGCGAGATCGAGGGCTTCAAGCGGACCGAGGAGATGACCGGCAACGAGGTCGCCGAGGAGCAGTCACTCGAAACGGTGGTCGACTTCATCCGTTCCACCGGCGTCGACGTCTTCGCGCCGGCGATCGGCAACGCCCACGGGACGTACAAGACGACCCCCAAGCTCGACGCTCAGCGCGTCAGCGATATCGTCGCGGCGACGGGCATCCCGGTGGCATTGCACGGTGGAACCGGGCTGACCCCCGACCAGTTCCACGACTTGATCGCCCGCGGCTGCGCCAAGGTCAACATCTCGACCGCGCTCAAGATCGCCTTCATGCAGTCGGGCTATGACTACATGGCCGCGCACCCCGGCGAGTACGATCCGCCGGCGCTCTTCAAGGCCCAACGCGCGGCCGTGATGGAGATGGCCACACACCACATCCGGCTCTTCGGCAGCGAAGGGAAAGCCTGGACGTGAGCGCGCTCGTTTTCGACTGCGACGGCGTGCTCGCCGACACCGAACGCTATGGGCATCTGCCGGCCTTCAATCAGACGTTCCGGGAATTCGGCCTCCCCATCCAGTGGTCGGAGGAGGAGTACGGCCGCAAGCTGCAGATCGCCGGGGGCAAAGAACGGATGGCGAGCGAGTTGACGCCGGAGTTCGTCCGGGCCAACGGCTTGCCAGAGGATCCGGATGCGTTGGCGGCCGAAGTCGCCAAGTGGCACAAGCGCAAGACCCAGATCTATACCGAGATGGTGGCGGCCGGCAAGCTCCCACCGCGACCGGGCATCAGGCGCATCATCCGCGAGGCCCAGGATGCCGGCTGGACCCTGGCCGTGGCCTCGACGTCGGCCGAGCCGTCGGTGCGCGCAATCCTCGAACATGCCGCGGGGCCGGACCGGGCCGCCCGCTTCGATCTCGTCCTCGCCGGCGACGTGGTCGCGCACAAGAAACCGGCCCCCGACATCTACCGCCTCGCTCTCGACAGGCTCGGCGTCGACCCCGTCGAGGTGCTCGTCATCGAGGATTCGCGCAACGGCCTGGAGGCAGCGGATGCCGCCGGCGTGCGCTGCCTCGTCACGGTCAACGGCTACACCGAGAAGGAGGACTTCAGCGAGGCGATCCTCGTCGTTTCGTCCCTCGGGGACCCGGACGGAGAGCAGACGACCGTC
>JAKAMV010000872.1 GCA_021812735.1 Chloroflexota bacterium
ACCTGGTCGAGCCGGCGCTGGCCGGGGCCGTGCTCGGGCTCGACGCGAGCCTGGTGCTCAGGAGCGGCGACCTGCTTGGCCGGCTGCTCGAGTCGTTCGTCGTCTCGCAGATCCGGGCCGAGCTCCCGGTGTCAGCGGTGCGCCCGCGGCTCGCGCACGTCCGCCAGCAGCAGGGCCGCTTCGAGGTCGACCTGCTCGCCGAGCTCGCCGGCGGCAGGCTGGTCGCGATGGAGGTCAAGGCCGACTCGGCGCCGGGGCCGGACTCGGCCCGCCACCTCGCGGGCCTCCGGGACCGTTACGACGCGGAGTTCGCCGCCGGTATCGTGTTCCACACGGGCCCCCGCGCCTACCGCCTCGGCGACCGGATCGTCGCCGCCCCGATCTCGGCCCTCTGGGCCTGAGGCGCGTCCCGCACGCGGATCGGCAGCGGCCACGTCGCCGGGACAAAGAGGTCGGTACCGGAGGCGGTATCCCTCTCGCCCCGACCACGCGATCCGGTCCGCGCCCTCCCCGTCTTCGAGGAGGGCTTCTTCGCATAAGGTTGCCGTCGCGCAGCCGGCCGTCGCGGGCCGTGGCCTCGGGTACTCTTCGCTCGAGGAGTCGTGAACATGAGCCCGTTCATCGACGATCACCGCGCCGCGCTCGAGGAGCTGTGCCGCCGGTACCGCGTTCGCAGCCTGTTCCTGTTCGGGTCGGCCGCGCGAGACGACTTCGAGCCCGGGCGGAGCGACGTCGACCTGCTCGTCGAGTTCGAGGCGCTGCCCCCGGGCGGGTGCGCGGACGCCTACTTCGGCCTCCGCGAGTCCCTCGAGGACCTGTTCGGCCGCGAGGTCGACCTCGTCGCGCTCTCGGCCGTCCGCAACCCGTACATGAAGGCCGACATCGAGCGGACAAGGACGCTGCTGTATGCCGCATGAGCCGTAGGCCTACCTGCACGACATAGGCCAAGCGGCGGCGCTGATCGCGGAGTTCACCGAGGGCCTGGACTTCGACGCCTACGCCGCGGACCCGATGGTGCGGGCGGCGGTCGAGCGCCAGTTCGAGATCATCGGCGAGGCGCTCGCCCAGCTGGCGAGGCTCGACCCGGAGACCGCCGGCCGGATCGACGAGCACCGGCGCGAGGATCGGCATTGTGAAGTTGCGCGCGGGATTGTGAAGTTGCGCGCGGGATATAGAATCGCGCGGCAAGCGTGGCTCCGGTCGTTTGCATCGGTGGAGCGCCCAGCTGAGCGTGTTGTTCAACGTGAAGCCGCCACCCATTCCCGTCGCCCTTGGAGGCGATGGATTGCGCGCGAGGTTCGGTTCCGTGCCCGCGGCGCGGCAGCGAGGGCCAGCCGGGAGCCGCCTTCTGCTGGCACTGCGGGGCCAGCTCTGGAGGGCGGTGCCCTTCCTGCGGCGGCGGGCTGAGGACTGGTGCCCTCTTCTGCGAAGCCTGCGGTAGCGATCTGACTGCCGTGGCGCTGCCGACGTCACCGCCCACCCCGCCCCCTTCGGCAAACCCGACTCCGAGCGCACCGAGGCCGATTCCGCCGGTCGCGCGCGCTCGGACCAGGCCTTCGGCTGCCGCGCCGAAGGGCATGGGTGGTGGGTTCGCGCGGTTTCTCCTGTACGTCGTCGCGCTCACGGTGACGCTCGTCCCCGTGATAGCCGTCGCGGTGACCGTGGTCCCCGGGATGTCTCGACTTGACCCCCCGGGCGAGTCCGACGCGTTCACGATCCTCATGGTCGGCGGGGGGCTTGCTTCGGCCCTGCTCGTGCTGACGCCGCTCTGGCTCTATCGGTGGATTCGCAGGCGCCATGTCAGGCTCGCCGTGGGGACGCTCGCGCTGGCCGTCATCTTCGCCGCTGGCCTGCTCTTGTCCTGGCTCGGCGGCTCCGACGCCGCCAGCGCCGCGATCCTCGTGGTGGCTGGCGCGGGGGTTCTCCTGGTGGCGGCCACCTGGGCCAATCCTCACCAGGCGGGGAGCGCCATCACGAGGTTCTGGGCCAGGCGGCGCCTGCCGGGGATTCGGCCAGGCGCGAGCGGTCCGAGAGCGGCGGCGCTACTCGGCGTGTACATGATCCTGATGCCGGGAGGACTGGTCACACTCGGGGCAATTGCGGGCGAACAGGTGGCGAATGCCCCAACAGAGGCTCAGGTCGGTGGCTACGCGGCCCTGGCGAGACCGTTGACCGGAGCAACTGTCAAGGTCTTCGCGATGTTGAGCAGCGGGCAACCAGGTGTGCTGCTGGCGAGTGCGGTCACCGACAAGAACGGCCACTACCGCGCGACGGTCGCCCGCCATCCCAGGGACTCGCTCCTGGCCATTACCTCGGGCGGAAGCTACGTCGATGAGGTCACCCACAAGTCATCGGCCGCGGGCCCGCGCGACTCCTTGAGGACCGTGCTCAACCCGGGCGCCACCTACGCCTCGCTCACGCCGTTGACGACCTGGGCCACCGCGCGGGCCATCACCCTCGCCGCGGACGGGGCTCCCCTGGACGCCGCCATCGCCGTCTCCGACGCGACCGTGGCCCGCGAATTCGATCTCCCGAGCATCAGCGACATCTACCCGGAGATCGCCGATCTGCCCCCCGCTCAGCAGGTCGAACCCGCCACCTACCAGTCGCGCCAGCTCGGCCTCGAGCTGGCCGGCCTCGACTTGGAGGCCAACGGTCTGGGGGTGACCCCCTTCGCCCTGAGCGACGCCCTGACCAGGGATCTCGCCAACGACGGGGTCTTCAACGGCCGGGACGGGCAGGCTCCCATCAGCATGGACGCCTCGCCTGGTCTTCCGGCCGGAGGCGGCCCCCTGCTGCCGCCGGATGCGCCCACCGACGACCTGCAGAAGGCGATGCAAGAGTTCGACGCCTCGCCGGCCAACAAGACCAAGCTGGGCACACCCCCGATCGACCTGCAGGCTCCCCAGATCGACCTGGCCCACAACGGCACTTATGGGATGTACATCTGGACCACCATCTTGCCGGCCTTCATCGACGGCTCGCGGGCAAGCGCCCCCATCTCCGCGGCAGGGGGCACGCGCGACTATCACTGCTCGCTCGCGGATGGCACGCCGCCCTTGGCGTTCGCGCTGACGTCGGATTGTCACGTCCAGTACGACGGGTCCCCGATCCTGAACGGCAGCCGCCTGTGGATCAGCCAACCCCTCACGATCAGGATGTCGGACTCCTCCACGCCGCCCCAGTCAGTGACCTTCGAGCTGCATATCACCGTCACCACCCCCCCGCCCGCGATCTCGCCGCGGA
>JAKAMV010000873.1 GCA_021812735.1 Chloroflexota bacterium
AGGGCGCAGCGCGGCGGGCGCCCCGGCGGCGCGATCCGACTCCTCGGCCGCGCGTACCGCGTCCACGGCCACCGCCCGTGCCGCCCGTCGCGCCGCCTGCTCCTCGCCCACGACAAGGTGGACGAGCTGCGCCATGTGCCGCGTCTCGAACAGGCTGAACCCCACGCCGACCTCGGCCAGCGATTCGCGGCCCATCCCGCGGAACAGCCCTCGCGTGGCGACCAGGCACATCTCGTCGTAGAGCTCCGGCCAGCCCACCCGCCGGCGCTGGTAGCAGAACCGCACAAACGCCTCGGCCTCCGGGGCGAAGGTGGCGGGGATCGGCGAGGTTCCGGCGGGCAGCATGAACCAGGGTCCTCCAACGGCGGGAACGAGAAGCCGACGGCGGCTGGCGGGCGCGCGGACCCGGGGACCGACCGGCGATGGCCTGTGGACTTGGGCGCCGAGGCCCCCTGCGTTTGCCTCCCGGGCGTCGGCGACAGGAAGATCCTACGGGGCCCCGGACCGGGGCGGAAGGGCCTTCTCCACGGATTCGCCAACCGACTTGTCCACACCCCGGCAGGGTTCGTGGACAGCCCTCAGGGCCTGGGCGAAGTCTGTGGACCTGCCCTGCAGGGGTCGCCTTGCGGGCCACCCCGGACCATGCTACGGCCGGTACTCGGGGCGCAGCGAGAGGCCCTGGCCGGGCCGGTCCGGCAGTCGCCAGACCTTGTCCGGGCCTAGCTCCAGGCCGTCCACCGGGTCGTCGGCAAGGAGCAGGCAGCCGTCGAGATCCACCCACTCGGCCAGCGGGGAAACCGCCGCGGACGCCGCGATCACGATCGAGGTCTCCTCCATGCAGCCGAGGAATGTCCGGAAGCCCATCTGCCGCGCGCGCGCCAGCATCCGCTTGGCGGGGCCCACGCCGCCGACCTTCGCCAGCTTGACGTTCACCCCGTCCACGACCCCGGCGAGCGCGTCGAGGTCCTCGATCGTGACCGCGCTCTCGTCGGCCACGATCGGCAGCGGCGAGCGGGCCTGCAGCTCGCGCAGCAGGTCCAGGCGGCGGGCCGGGAACGGCTGCTCGACGAGCACCACGCCCAGCCGCTCGAGCACCGGTAGGAGTTGCGAGGCGCCCTCGAGCGTCCAGCCCGTGTTGGCGTCCACGCGGATCGGGCCGTCGTAGACGCTGCGCACCGCCTCCAGCGTGGCGAGGTCCGACGGCCCGCCGACCTTGATCTTGAGGGCCGGGAAGTCAGCCGCGCGCCGGGCACGCTCAGCCACCACGTCGGGTGTGTCGATGCCGAGCGTGAAGTCTGTCGGCGGGCGGTCGGCGGGCATCTCGAGGAGCTCCCGCACGGAGATACCGAGGCGCTTGCCCACCAGGTCGTGGAGCGCGATGTCGATGGCGCACTTGGCCGCGCCGTGGTGCGCGATGGCCGCCGCCGCCAGGTCTGCCGACGACTCGAGCGCCAGGCGAGCCTCGGCCAGCCCGCCGCGCAGCCCGTCGGCCACCGGCTCGATCGCGGCCAGCAGCGCCGGGGCCACCGCCGCCATCGTCGCCGGCGTGTCGCCGTAGTAGGACTCCGGGTAGCCCTCGCCCAGCCCGACGGGGCCGTCCGGCCCGTCGGCGGTGTCGCGCAGCTCGGCCACCACGGTGGTCACGCGATAGCCCTCGCCCTGGGCGGAGCGCGCGATGAGGAACGGGTCTCGGAGCGCCAGGTCCAGGGTGCGGAACTTGATCTCGAAGCTCATGCCCGGGTCGCCTCCAGAGCGCGCGCGTCGTTCTCGGCCACCCAGGGCAGCGCCTCCACGGCGGCGGCGATCTCTGCCCAGAGGGCGTCCCCGCCGAAGCGGACCGGGTCGGCGCAGGGGAGGCCGGTCTCCGCTGCCGTCGCCTCGATCACCCGGCGCGCGTCGGCCTCGTCCGCGATGAGCGAGGTGTTGAGCGCCACGGCGACCACCTTTGAGGGCGCCACCAGGCCGGCCACGGTCTCGTGGACCCGGATGAACTCGGGCAGCGGGTGGAGCGGGAACTTGCGCTCCGGTAGGTGGTCCCAGTCGTGCTCCTCAAGGCCGGGCTTGTGGACCAGGACCATCGCCTGGGGCGTGAATCCGTGGATGAGCCCGTACGTCACCGAGCTGTAGGCCGGGTGGTCCAGCGAGCCCTGGCCCTCGACGAGGACCCAGTCGCCTCGCCGCTCGCCCTCCTCGCTCAGCCACTCGCAGGTGCCCTGGACGAAGTCCGAGATGACGCGGTCCACCGACACGCCCCAGCCCTCGATCATGATCCCGGTCTGGCCGGTGGGCACGAACGACGCGGCCTGGCCCGCCGCGAGGGCCGCCCGCCGCAGCTCGAGGGCGACCGACATCTTGCCGATGGCGCAGTCGGTGCCCACGGTGAGGATCACGCGCTTGCCGGGCTCGTGGAGGCGGCCGACGGCCGTCTCCGCGCGATCGGGCGAACGGCGGTAGTCCACCAGGCGGACACCGGCCGCACGCGCCGCGTCGGCGAACTCCGGGTCGTCGCCCAGCAACGTGTGGAGGCCCGAATGCACGTCGAGCCCGGAGCGGATGGCGCCCAGGATGATCGAGCGCCACTCGTCGGGGAGCTTGCCGCCGGTGGGCGCGATGCCGATCAGCAGCGTGTTGGCGCGCGGCAGGAACCCGAGCGCGTCCGACAGCGAGGCGACGATCGGGATGTCGAAGCGACCCGAGTCGCCCAGCCACTCGCGGACGTTGCGACCGGCCTGCGCCGAGTCGATGACCGCGAGGACCTTGTCGCGACCGAAGCGGATGACGCCCATCGCGGTCTTGCCGTGGTGGTAGCCGAAGTTGCCCTCGGCGAGGATCACGAGGCGGCGCTCAACGGTGGGCATGGGTCCTTCCTGAGACGGGTGGACGGGATCGCACGAGTCTAGGCCATCGGGCCGATCCGGCGAACGCGGGGCGCGCCAGACATGACAACGCCCCCGGGCGGGACCGGGGGCGTCGAGGCGAGGCAGTGGTACCGCATATCGGATTCGAACCGATGATCTCCGCCTTGAGAGGGCGGTGTCCTGGGCCTCTAGACGAATGCGGCGGGGCAGGCGACCGATTGCTCGGCCAGCGGCGCAGGATAGCAGGCGTCGGCGGCTCCCCGCAACCGCGTCGCCTGCGGCCGCCACCGCGCTCGGCGGGACCGGGCCCCTACAGCCGGTGCTGCTCGAGGAACGCCCGCAGGGTGTCCGCCACCTGCAGGTAGCCCTGC
>JAKAMV010000148.1 GCA_021812735.1 Chloroflexota bacterium
CCTCTCAGCCGGACGCAACATGATCCGCCGTGACAGGCAACGAGATCACACCGGACGCCGGCGACCGAGCCACCTCGGGCCCGCCTTCGCCCGTCAATCAGAACGACCGGGCGCCCCTCGGGCGTCTCGTCGCCATCCTCCCTCCGCGCCCGGCTCTCCCCCCGCCGGGTTCGTAGCGGCGGGGCCGGCCCTAGCGCCGGCCCCGCCGTTTCATACGCACGGCCGAGGGCCGGACGGCCTTCCTGTCCAGCCACGTCATCTACGAACCGATGCTCGCGAGTCGGACCTCGCCGGCATGGGCGTCGCGATCCTGCTTGCAGTCGGTGGCCTGGCCGCCGGCGCGTGGGGCGTGCGACGCCGCGACCTGACCCGCTGACCTGCCCAACCAGGGCTCGCGCTCAGGTGCTTGTGGTTGGGGCTGCGATCAGCACGACGGCGCTGGGACCCGCCGCACCGAATCGCTGGATCGAGGTCACGCCGGGCCAGGCCACGTACTCTCGCTCAGGGATGAGCCGAACAGCGAGGAAGCGCCACACACGCCTCAGGCTCCGCTCCCGCCAGCTGTTCCCGTCGGCCTCGAACAGCAGCACGAGAACGCCGCCTGGGCGCAGCCGCTCGGCGGCCGAGGCGATCACCTGCCCGGGATCGGGCAGGTGCTCCAGCGCCCAGGCCGACGCGATGAGGTCGTAGGGTCCCGCGGGCAGGGGACCCGAGCGCAGGTCGAGCGGGTCGAATGCTGCGTTGGGCATGGCGCCGAACTTCGCCCGCGCTCGGTCCAGCATCGGGGCCGACTGGTCGACGCCTGTGTACCACGCCAACGGCGCGCCGATCGCGAGCAACCGCTCGAGGACGGCCCCGGTCCCACAGGCGAGGTCGAGCACGTGGCTCCCGGGCCGGCACCAGGTCCGCAACGCATCGTCGAAAGCCCGGGTGGCGTCGCGATACAGCCAGTCGCGCCAGAGCGGCATGATCGGGTCGTACACCTGCGCGACGACCCGATACAGCGTTCGGGGGGTGATCGCGGCCCGCTCCAACATGTTGAGCCCGAACCCCACCTCGAGGAGGCCGAGCGCCATCCATGCGCCGGGCCCGAGCTTTCGCGCCGAGCGGCGTGAGATCCGCCTGATGCCGTCGACGACGAGGCCCACGCCGAGTAGGCGCACCAGCGGGTGTATCGGCGGCTCCGTCAGGTCGTTCATCGATCCGGTTCGTTTCATAGCGGCGTCGGCGACGGTCGCCCCCCAGAGGGACCCTGCGCGCACCCAGCCGTGCAAGGTCCGTGCGCTGAAGCCGCCCACCGATTCTATTGCCTTACGCACCTCTGCTTTACGCACCTCGTGCTCGCCCTGAGGTCGGAGCGCTTCCCCGGCGACGTGGCGAGACCGCCGGTCGCGCAGTTGGAGGCGACCGGGGATGCGGTCCCCGTCGAGGATTGCGGTCAGCGGAGCACAGATCCAAGGGCCGGCGTCCTGCGAACGACCCCGATGCTCTCGGTGATCGCATCAACGCCGACCACCTGTACCGCCGATGCGAAGGCCACGACGGCCGCCAGCAGCCCGCCCGAAGTGCTCGTTGACGATGCCGTCTCTGCGATTCGCGGCTGACCGGCCGATCTCACCGACCCCTCGCCGCGTTCTCACCCGGCGTTCAGCAACGCGAGCGATGCTCCCGCCATGAACTTGGACCACGTCTCGGGACCCCGCGAGGGATCCTCAGGCTGGCTGTCGCTCGGCCAAGGCTGGCTCGGGTCGGCAGTCTTCGCCGGCCTCGCCCTCGGCCTGCTCTACGTGCCGGCGCATGACCCGACCGCGGGGCCGTTCAGCGTCTTGGTGACCACCGCCGCCATGCTCTACGCCCTGGGACTCTCCATCGCGGGTGTGCGAATCCTGCGAGGGATGATCCTTCGACTCGGCGGGAGCCGGGAGCCGATCGTTCTGCTCGGCACCGGCCCGGATCCGCTCACGTCGCCAGACGTCGGGGCGCGGTGGCGGCTGGCCGCGGTCGCGGCAGGTGTCGTCGGGCCGGCTGCCCTCGGCATCGTTGCCGGGTCTGCGGCTGCCGCGATGGACCCGTCCACGCCTGCCCACGCCATCTCCACCCTTGTTCTCGGTGTCAACGTCGCCGTGGCCGCCGGGGCGCTCGTCATGGTGCCTGGGTTGCCGGGTTGGGCGCTCGCGCTCGCTCTGGCCGATGCGACCGGCGCCTCCCCGGATCAGCGCCAGTCGCGCGCTGCTCGTCTGGCCCGCGCCGTCGGCGTGCCGATCCTGCTCGGGGTGATCCTCGGCGCCGTGCTCCTCGGCGACCCCATGCTGTTGGTGCTGGGCGTTGCGCTCGCCTTCCTGACGTGGACCGGTGGGCAGCTCGCTGCCCGGCAGGACGCGACGGCGAGGTTCCTCGCGGGCCACGTGGCGGGCGACCTCGCCCGGCCCATCACGACCAACGCCGGGCGTGACGAGCCGGTCGCCAGCCTGCTCGCCCGCCTCCGGACGGACGCCTCCGTCGCGCTGATCGAGGGCGGCGCCGGCATCGCCGGCGCGGTCGGGCCCCGCCAGCTCGCGGGCGTCGCTGGCGCCCGGCTGGACGACCGGTGCGCGGCGCTGATGGTGCCGCTGGGCTCGCTCAGGATCCTCGGGCCGGCTGCCGGGGCGGTTGACGTCCTCCCGGAGCTGGCCCGTCATGGTTTCGCGCTCGTTCGCGGGACTGATGGCCTCGGCTATGTCGAGGCCGAGGACCTCGGGCGGCAGGTCCGCGTGTGGCGGGCCATCCGCGAGCGTCGTTCAACCGACGATGTGGGGCCCCGGGAACAGTAGGCGACTCGCGCTGCGCGGCCGCGAGAGGCGGCGGTCGTCACCCCGAGCACGGCGGTCCTCCGTTCGGTCGGGGACCAGAGCTCCTCGGATCTCCGTTAGGCCCCCTGGGCCGCCGCCGTGATGAGGAGGACCACCGTCCCGAGCGCGGCCTGGGCGCGTGCCGTCCAGACGAGAGGTGCCTCCGGCACCGGCGACTGGTCGTCTCGCCCCGCCCGGACCAGGAACCCGTCGAGCACCGAGCCGACGACGAGCATCGCCACCACCACGAGGTGCTTGACTAGCAGCAGGCCCGTCCAGGCGCCCCGTACCTGTCCCAGCCCCAGGTACCGCGGGTCCGCGGTCTGGAGGGCGATGCCGGTGGCGAGGAAGATGCCGAGCGAGGCCAGAAGCAGCGGCAGCGCGCGCCGCTCGATGGCCGCCAGCAGCAGGCCCGCCGATAGGCGGTGGGCAGCGTCGTCGCCCAGGACACGGGCGACGGCCGGGATCACGACGACGGCCAGAAGCACGTAGTAGCCGACGAAGACGACGGTCGCCAGCAAGTGCCCCCAGAGCAGCCAAGACGCTGGTGACATCGGGCCCTCCTCGCGGGAGCGTGCGTGATGGCCTATGCCGCACGCTGTTGGCACGCGCTGATGCCTCCGCATCGTCGAGCCGACTCCTGAGCAGGAGGTGAGTGGGAGGTGAGAGTGTCGGCCGGGCGCAGGGCCTTGCGTTGATCGACTCTTGACCAACGCTTGCCCGTCCCTCCATGGCCCTCCCGGTCGCGGCGCCGGATCCTCGTCCAGGACCGGCGGTCTGCCGGCCGGCGACAGGGAGGCTCGGCATGACGGGCTGGCAGATGGGGACCGACGCGTGGGTGTGGATCGGCGCGTGGGTGCTGGTCATGGCCGTGGTCGTCTGGCTCCTCGTCCGCGAGCCCCGGCGCACGCGCCACCAGGACCCCGCAGGGATCCTCCGCGCACGCTTCGCCCGGGGCGAGATCAGCGAGGAGGAGTACCGGCGCGCCGTCGCCGCCCTCGACGAGGACCCGCCGCTCCATCACGCATCGGCGCGCCGCCGCGCCGCCCGCGGCCAGGAGGCCCACCATGACTGACCACGAACCGCAGCCGCCCGCCTCGCGCCGCGAGCGCAGGGAGCAGGAGCGCGAGGCCCAGCACGAGATCGTGGTCGCCCGGCGGGACGCCCGCCGCGCTGACCGCGAGCGCGCCGCCCGCCAGGACAAGCTCCGCAAGCTGGCCTTCGGAGGGATCGTCGTGGCCGTCCTCGGAGTCGGCGGCTATCTCGCGTTCGGGGACTTCCTGCGGCGGCCCGCGGACGCGGCGTCAAGCGGGATCATCGACGTCCAGAGCTCGATGGCGGGCTTCACGCCGTCCGAGATCGACGTCACCGCCGGTCAGACGGTCACCCTCAAGTGGTGGACCCAGGACGCGGCGGTGCACCTCTCGAACGGCGTCCACACGATGATCTCGCCCGACCTCGGCCTCCACGAGGAGCTGCCCGCCGAGAGCACCCGCATGATCACCTGGACGGTGCCGGACAAGCCGGGCACGTACGACGTGTACTGCGATTCGTGCTGCGGCGGGAAGGACGCCCCCCAGATGCACGGCAGGATCGTGGTGAAGGCGGCGTCGGCCGTCGTGCCGGGGACCGTCGGGTGACGGCCCCGGCCGCGGGCCCGCTGCCCTCCCACCGGACGATCGCCGGCTGGCCGCTGCCCGCCCTCCTCCTCGCCGCGATGCTCGCCGTCGTCGGGGTGACGGCCTCCCTGTACGTGCTCGCGGTGCCGTTCGAGTCCGCCGCCTTCGGCGGCCTCACGATCCCCGCGGTCCTCGCCGCAGGGTTCCTCGACGGCTTCAACCCGTGCGCGTTCGCGCTGCTGGTCCTGTTCGCGACCTTCACGCTCACGCTCGTCAACGCCGTTACCGCGAGCGGCTCCCCGACGGCCGAGGCCCGGCGGCGCCTGCTGGGCGCGGGCTCGCTGTACGTGGGCGCCGTGTTCGTGATTTACTTCGTCATCGGGATCGGGCTGCTCAGCTTCCTGGGCTGGATGGGACGCGACCACCTCGTCGCCCGCGTGGCCTCCGTCATCGCGCTCGTCATGGCCCTCTGGATGCTCAAGGACGTGCTCCTGCCGGGCGTCGGGCCGTCGATGATGGCGCCCTCTGGCACGCACGGTCGCATGCGCAAGGCGATGGAGCGGGGCGGGCTGGGCGGCATGCTGCTCGCCGGCGTCCTGGTCGGCATCTGCACGGTGCCCTGCTCTGGCGCGATGTACCTCCAGATCACGGCGGTCCTGCACGCCTCGGGAGGCGGACCAACTGGACTCGCCCTCCTCGCTCTGTACAACATCGCGTTCATCGTGCCGCTCGTCGCGATGCTGCTCGCGGTGAGCAACCGTCGGGTGCTCGGCCAGGTTGGCCGCTGGAACCGCGCCAACTCGCCGTGGGTCAAGGCCGGGATCGCGGTCGCGATCATCGCGATGAGCTTCGGCCTGATGGTGTCGATGTGAGCGCCCCGGCCGAGCTCCAGGTCGTGCGCTTCCCGGTGCGGGGCATGACCTGCGGCTCCTGCGTCAGCCGCATCGTCCTCTCGGTCTCGAGAGTCCCCGGGGTCGCGAAGGTGTCCGTCGACCTCCGCCGCGAGACCGCGACCGTCCGCCGCGAGCCCTCCCGCGCCCCCGACGGGGCGCTCGCGGCGGCGGTCGCCGCCGCCGGCTACGAGGCGGACCTCGGCTCGGCCGAGGTGCTGCCGGAGGGTTCTGACCGCGGCCTGCTCGAGCGGCTTCTGGGCCGCCGGTGATCCTTCTCGTTGTGATCGCCGTCCGTCCCGTCGACGGCGACGAGCAGGCGTCCTGATGTCCTGCCGCCCAAGCTCGGCCCGAGCCCGCGTCCCGAGCGTTGTCCCGGCGTCTGATCGCGAGAGCCGATCCGGCGCCGAGGCGCGCTCAGACCGCCGCCTCCGGGCGCACGCCGCGCAGCCGGGGGCCGCGGTCGCCGTCGAGCCCCTCGACGAGGCGGCGGAGCTCCACCGCCGCGCGGTCGAGATGCGCGAGATCCGCATGGGTCTGCGCCCGCGGCCCGTCGCCCCGAGGCAGACTGTGACCGCTGCCGGCACGACGTCGATGGCGTTTCCCGTGAAGGGCATGACCTGCCGCTCCTGCGAGGCGCGCATCGGCAGGTTCGTGGGCCGACTCCCCGGCGTCGAGCATGTCAGCGCCTCCGCCGCCAAGGGCCAGGTCGTCGTCGAGTGTCTGTCCCCCGTGTCAGCGGCGTCCATCATGTCGGCGATCGGCAGCGCGGGCTACGAGGTCGGCCGCGACTCCTGGCTCGCGACGGACCCGGTCGTCTGGGGTACGGCGGGCTTCAGCGTCGTGGTGGTCCTCGGCCTCGCGATCGCCGCGCAGCTCAGCGGTATCGGCGACCTCGCGAACTCGGCGGGCGACATCAGCAGGGGCGGCGTGCTGGTCGCCATGCTCCTCGGGCTCGCCGCAGGCGTGTCCACGTGCATGGCCCTCGTCGGCGGCCTCGTCCTCGGGCTCTCCGCCTCCTACCAGGCCGGCAGGCCCGCGGGCACGGGCCGGGCCGCGCAGATGCGCCCCGCGCTCGTCCTCGTCGGCGGCCGGATCGTCGGCTGCACGGCCCTCGGCGCCCTGCTCGGCGTCCTCGGCGCGTCGGTCTCGATGCCGCCGCAGCTGACGGCGGCGCTGATGTTGGGCGTCTCGGTCGTGATGCTGCTCCTCGGCGCGCGCCTCACCGGCCTGTCGCCGCGCCTGGCGGGCTGGTCGCCGACCCTCCCGACGAGTCTCGGCCACCGGCTCGGACTGTCGGGCGAAGGCGGAACCGGCGCCCACTCCGACCGCCGCGCGGCGACCCTCGGCGCGCTCTCGTTCTTCCTGCCCTGCGGGTTCACGCAGGCGATCCAGATCTTCGCTCTCTCGACCGGGTCGCCCGCCTACGCCGCCGTCCTGCTCGGCGTCTTCGCGCTGGGAACCGCGCCCGGGCTGCTCGCGCTGGCGGGGCTCCCGCTGGTCGTCCCGTCGCGGGCCAAGCCCACGCTGCTGCGCGTCGTCGGCATCGTCGTGATCGGCTTCGCGGCGCTCAACGGCGGCGCTGGGCTCCGGCTGTCCGGGTTCGCGCTGCCATCGGTCGTGGGCGCGGCACGGGCTGCGGACGTCGACGCGTCGATCGTAGGCGCCGACGGCGTGGAGCGGATAACGACCCGCCAGGATGCCGGCGCCTACAGCCCGTCGAACGTGACGATCTACGCGGGATATCCGGTCGAGTGGACCGTGGTGTCGTCGAACACCAGCACCTGCGCCGCGTCCATCTTCGCTCCGGGCGTGGACATCCGGTCCAGCCTCCACAAGGGCCCGAACACGTTCAGCCTGCCGCCGCTGCCCGCCGGGGTGCTGCGCTACACGTGCGCGATGGGCATGTACGCCGCCCAGATCACCGTTGTCCCGAAGCCCGCGGATGCCCCTCCGTCCGCCGCTGCCCCTGCGGGGGCGAGGTCGGTGCCCACAGCGGGAGCCGCGTCGTCGCAGCTTGCGGCGCGGACGCTGCTGGCCGACCAGTCGGCGCACGCGCCCGCCCCGGCTGCCGCGAAGTCAGGGGGCCCCGCCCCATACCTCGACGAGTCCGGCGACGCAGCCACCCGACCGCCGCGACACACCTGACGGCTGCGCTTGACGCGCGTGTACAATACTCCCCAGGAGTATATTGGAGCCTGCAGATGACCACCCCTTCCGCCCCGATCGAGATCGTGTCGTTCCCCGTCGAGGGTATGACCTGCGCCTCGTGCGTCAACCGCATCACGCGGTTCCTGAACAAGGTGGACGGTGTCGACGAGGCGAGCGTCAACCTCGCGTCCGAGTCCGCGACCGTTCGCTACGACCCGACTCGCGTGGACGTTGCCGAGCTCGTCGCGGCCGTCGACGCCGCGGGCTACGTGGCGCGCCTCGAGCAGGCGGCGACAGCGGACCACGCGGCGGACGTCACCGAGGCCGCCGCCGCGAAGGCCGAGCGCGACGAGGCAGCCGCCAGGCACGCAGCCAATCTGCGCCGGCGACTCGCGGTCGCCGCCCTGCTGACGCTGCCGCTCATCGTGGGCCTCGCGCGAATGGCCGTGCTGCCCGGGATCCCCGCCGTCTTCACCAACCCGTGGCTCCAGCTCGCGCTCGCCACGCCGGTCCAGTTCTGGGCGGGCTCGGTCTTCTACGCCGGCGCCTGGAAGGCCCTGCGCCACAAGAGCGCCGACATGAACACGCTCATCGCCGTCGGCACGTCCGCGGCGTACCTCTACAGCGTCGCGACGATCGCGTTCCCCGGCTTCTTCCGCGCCGCGGGCCTGGGCATGGACGGCGGGGCGCTGCCGATGTACTTCGACACGAGCGCGGCGATCATCGCGCTCATCCTGCTGGGCCGGTTCCTCGAGGCGCGCGCCCGCAGCCACACCTCCGACGCCATCCGCAAGCTCATCAACCTCGCGCCACGCACCGCGCGCGTCATCCGCGACGGCGCGGAGACCGACGTCGAGATCGCGCAGGTCCGCGTCGGCGACCTCGTGCGCGTCCGCCCCGGCGAGACGGTCGCGGTCGACGGCGTGGTCACCGAGGGCGCCTCGGGCGTGGACGAGTCGATGATCACCGGCGAGAGCCTGCCGGTCGCCAAGCGCGCCGACGATCTCGTCGTCGGCGGCACGCTCAACACAACGGGCACCCTCACGTTCCGGGCGACGCGCGTCGGCGCCGACACGGTGCTCGCCAAGATCATCCGCCTCGTGTCCGAGGCGCAGGGCAGCCGCGCCCCGATCCAGCGCCTCGCCGACGTCGTGACCGGGTACTTCGTGCCGGCGGTGCTCCTCCTTGCCGCGCTGACCTTCGTCGTGTGGTTCGCCCTCGGGCCGCAGCCCGCGTTCAACATGGCGCTGCTCAACACGGTCGCGGTCCTGATCATCGCCTGCCCCTGCGCCCTGGGCCTGGCCACCCCGACCTCGATCATGGTCGGCACCGGCAAGGGCGCCGAGAACGGGGTCCTGTTCCGCAGCGCGGAGGCGCTCGAGCGGCTCGGCTCGGTGAGGGCGGTGGTCCTCGACAAGACTGGCACCCTCACCGAGGGCAAGCCGCGCGTGACTGACGTGGTCGTCGCGCAAGGCGCCCTGCGCGAGGACGAGATCCTCGCCCTCGTCGCGGCCGCCGAGCGCGGCTCGGAGCACCCGCTCGCCGATGCGATCGTCCGCGAGGCGACCGGGGCCCGGGGCCTCACGCTCGCCGAGGCGGCCGACTTCCTCGCGGTCGCCGGCGGGGGGGTCACCGCCGCAGTGGGCGGCCGGCAGGTCGTCGTCGGGCGACCGGGCTTCCTCCAGTCGGTCGGTGTGGACGTCTCCGGGCTGACGGGCGCCGCCGACGCCCTCGCCGCCGACGGCAAGACGCCGGTCTTCGCCGCGGTCGACGGGCGTGGGGCCGCGGTCATCGCGATCGCCGACACGCTCAAGGCGGGTTCGGTCGAGGCGGTCGCCGAGTTGCACCGCCTCGGGATCCTGGTGACGATGCTCACCGGCGACAACCGGCGGACCGCCGAGGCGATCGCCCGCACGGCCGGCATCGACCGGGTCGTCGCGGACGTCCGGCCCGACGGCAAGGCCGCCGCGGTCAAGGCGCTCCAGGCCGAGGGCATGGTCGTGGCCATGGTCGGCGACGGCGTGAACGACGCCCCCGCGCTCGCGTCCGCCGACGTCGGCGTGGCCATGGGCACCGGGACCGACGTCGCGATGGAATCGGCTGGCGTGACGCTCATGTCGGGCGACCTGCGGGGCCTCGTCACGGCCATCTCGCTGTCCAATGCGACCATGCGGAACATCCGCCAGAACCTGGTCTGGGCCTTCGGCTACAACGTCATCCTCATCCCGATCGCGATGGGCGTCCTCTACCCGGTCAACGGGATGCTGCTCGACCCGATCTTCGCCGCTGCCGCGATGGCTGCCTCGTCGGTCACCGTCGTCTCCAACGCCCTGCGGCTCCGGCGCTTCCGGGTTCGCCCCGCCGTCACGTCCCCGTCGTCGGCCCGGGCCGCCGCCCGCGCCGCGTCCTGACCGCCGTAGACTGGTTCAGGCCGCCCGGCGGGGCGACCCACCAGAAGGAGCCTCGCGTTGCAGGAACCCCGACCGGAGACCCTGATCGACCCCGTGTGCGGCATGTCCGTCGACGTCGCGAAGGCCGAGGCGGTTGGCCTGCTCCTCGAGCACGACGGCAGGACATGGGCCTTCTGCGGCCGAGGCTGCCGCCGGTCGTTCGTGGACGACCCGCCCGAGTACATCGCGACGGCCGAGGCGGCCGCGGCGGATCCCTCGATCGCGCCCGCGGGCCCCGTCGTGATCGACGCCGGCATGCGCCGCTGGTACGAGAGCTGCTCGTGCTGCCTGTCCGAGGCGTACCCGGACGTCAAGGCCGCCCTTGACGCCGAGCAGGCCGCCCTCGGGGCCGCGCACCACCACTGAGAGGAGTTCCGACATGGCCGAGCACCGCGCCGTCGCGCCGGACGAAGACCCCGTCTGCGGGATGAAGGTCGATGTCGCCGAGGCCCGCAAGAAGGGCCTCGCGCGCGACCACGCTGGCCGCGAGTACGTCTTCTGCGGCAAGGGCTGCCTACTCGAGTTCGGCGAGGACCCCGAGACGTTCCTCGCCGGGGGCTACGTGGCCGAGATGTAGCAGCCCGGGCGGGGCGGTGCCCCTCGGTCCGAGGCGTCCCGCCCGCCGGCTCCTACTCGACGAAGCGGGCGTGCTCCACGCCGTCGGCCGGGATCCCCCGGTCGCGCAGCCAGCCGTCGTCGAGGAACTTGGTCAAGTAGTTCCGCCCCGTGTCCGGTAGGACGACGACCACCACGCTCTCGGGTCCTCCGCCCCGCTCGACCAGCTCCTGCACGACCAGCCTCGCGGCCGCGACGGCGGTGCCCGAGGAGCCGCCCGCGAGGATGCCCTCCTCGCGTGCCATCCGCCGGGCGGTGTGGAAGGCGACGCTGTCGGGCACACGGACCCAGCGGTCGACGACGGCCGGGTCGAAGGTGCCCGGGAGGAAGTCCTCCCCCACGCCCTCCGTCAGGTAGCTCCTCGCCGCGTCGCCCGAGAGCACAGAGCCCTCCGGGTCGGCGCCGACCACCTCGATGGCCGGGTTGCGGTCCTTCAGGTAGCGGCCCGTGCCGCTGATCGTCCCTCCGGTTCCGGCCGAGGCGACCAGATGGGTGATCCGCCCGGCGGTCTGCTCCCAGATCTCCGGGCCAGTGCTCCGCTCGTGGGCCGCCGGGTTCTCGCGGTTCCAGTACTGGCCGGGGCTGAAGGCCCCGGGCGTCTGCTCGACAAGGCGCCGGGCAACGCTGTAGTAGCTGTCGGGCGACTCCGGGGGAACGCCGGTGGGGCAGACGACGACCTCGGCGCCGTAGGCGCGGAGGAGCGACCGCTTCTCCTCGGACTGCTTGTCGGCCATCACGAAGATGCAGCGGTAGCCCCTGAGGGCCGCCGCGATCGCGAGGCCGTGGCCCGTGTTGCCCGAGGTGGGCTCCACGATGACCCCGCCCGGCCGCAGCAGCCCCGCCCGCTCGGCCGCCTCGATCATCGGCAGCCCGATCCTGTCCTTCACCGACCCCCCCGGGTTGAGCATCTCGAGTTTGGCGAGGAGCACGGGCTGGGCATCCGCCGCGCCCAGGCCCCGCGTGACGCGGGACAGGCGGACGAGTGGGGTGTGGCCGACGAGGTCGAGCACGGAATCGGCGTAACGCATGGCACGCGGCGAGGCAGCCGCGCCGGCAGTGGCGGTCATCGGGCGGCTCCGTTCGGGCTCTGCGTCCGGTGGAGCCGGACGACCGAGTGGGGGATCAGCAGCGGGCGCGTCTCGATCGTCCGAAGCTCCTGCAGGCGGGCCGGCGCGCCGTCGACGATGGCCCTGGCGTCGGGGAAGAGGAGGGCCAGCAGGGGAAGCGCGTCTCGGATGCGGCTGGTCGGCCCGACAGCGCGCCAGCCTCGGTGCGGGAGCCCGAGCTCGAACCCGAGGTCGGCCGCCACCTGCGCGATCGGCGTCCCCCAGCCGAACGACCGGTCGATGCCGTGGAAGTCGAACAGGTGGATCCAGATGTCGGACGTGGCCTGCCGCTCGCCGAGGCGGCGGACGAGGGCGGCCGCGAAGCCCTCCCGCGGGGACGACGCCGCTGGGGGCGCGAACCACCCCTCGGTCGGCAGCAGGGGCGGGTTGACCACGACCGACGGCGCATCCGGCAGGCGGGTCGCGAGGGCGTCGCCGCGGATGACGCGGAAGCGGTCGCCGAGGCCCATCGCCGTCGCGCGCCGGACCGACTCGCGCGCAGCCGCCGACGACACCTCGACACCGACGATGCGAAGGTCATGCCGCAGGCGGAGCAGCCGCACGGATACGGCCCCGGTTCCCGACCCGATGTCGAGGGCGGTGCCGGGGGGCATGACCGCCGCGGCGACGCGGGCGAGCTGGCGCGCGTCGTGCTGGTGGGTCGCGCAGCACGGAGCGAAGGCAGGGGGCAGGGTAGGACGGGGAGCGTCGAGTGTCGCGAGGGTCATGGGGGCTTCCATTCCTGGGCACGAGGGCTGAGGGGCGCGTGGCGAGACAAGTCGCGGCGTGCGCTGCTCAGGAAAGGAGGCCTCGGTCGAGACCTCAGGTCAGCCGAAGTCGGGCCGGCCGGGACGATCAGCTCGTCGGGAGTCCGAGGTCGTGGCCTCTGCACAGCGCAGCCGCCGCGGACACGTACACCCCAACTCGAGCCGAATCGCCATTCCGCAAGTCTACAGCGACGTGCCCCCGCGCTCAGTCAAGATCAGGTCAAGGTCGTGGCAGCACGCGTCCCCGTCCCGAGCGTTCGGGCCGCGGCTGCCCGACCGCCCAGGCCTCGCCCGCCGCTCAGCCTGCGGGCGGTGGAGCTACGACCCACCCACCGAGATCGACGCTGAGGCGGGCACTCCTCGCGCTGCACGCCGGCCGGACAGCGCCGGAGTGCGACACGTGAAACGGTTCGGGCGCGACGTGCCCCTACCGGCATGGACCATCAAGACTCCACGTCACCGAGGACCAATCGTGCTGCACTTCACCGCGTTCCAGACCATCGCCCACGTCGCCACCCGCGCGCTGCTCGCCGGGGCGCTCGTCGCATCCGGTGCCCTGGGGGTCAACGCCGTCACGTCGCGGACGCCGGGCGAGGCAGCTGCCGCCTCACACGCGCCCGCGGCAGCGTCCCTCGCGCCGATGGCGTCGGTGGCACCCGCCTCGCCCCTCGGGCCGATGATGTCCGTCGCGCCCGCCGCCTCGGCGAAGGTGCAGGCCACCACCCGGGCCGCCAATCAGCAGCAGTGGACGACCATGGCGACCAACCGCCAGCAGTGGATGACCACCACGACGCAGCAGGCGCCCGGCGCGACCTCGGCGCCCCGCCAAACCACGGCGCCCTGCCTCATCGGTTGCGATGCTGCGGGCTACCGCGGGATGGGCTCCGGGATGGGCTCCGGGATGGGCTCCGGCATGGGCCACTGACGAGGCCGCGAACCGACGGGCCACCGAACGCGTGCCTGACGACGGGCCGTCTTGGGGTCCGTCGTCAGGCCAGACGAGCCGGACGGACCCTGACCAGGCCGAGCGGGGCACCCGACGATGCTGACACCGTCCCTGCGTCCCCAGCACCCGAGCGGTGCCCCAGCGAGAGGCCTCGCGCCATCGAACCCCAGCCTGACGCCACCGCCGACCCCCGTGCCGCCGTTGAGCGCGACGACACGGCGGTGCGCGCCGTCCGCGCCGTGCTCGACGGCGACCGCGACGCGTTCGCGGTCCTCGTCGAGCGGGACCTGCCGGCCGTGACCCGGGTCTGCTATCGGGTCCTTGGGAACGCGGCCGACGCCGAGGACGCGGCGCAGGAGGCGTTCCTGGCGGCGTTCCGCTCGCTGCCCGACTGGCGCGGCGACGGCCCGTTCACCGCCTGGATCTCGCGGATCGCGGTGCGCATTTCCATCCGCCGCGCCCACCAGCGGCGCCCGGTCGACTGGATCGACGCAGCGTCGCTCGACGGCCAGGACGAGATGCTCGACCCCGGCGGACGACGCGTCGCGCGCCACTTCGCGGGCGCGGCAGCCGACGCGGCGGATGCCACCGACCCCGGCCGCCTTGCGCTCGCGGGCGAGGAGGCTGCGGTCGTCCGCGACGCGCTGCGCGACCTCGAGGAGCCCTACCGCGAGACGGTGGCACTGCGCTACTTCGCGGGGCTGACCGTCCCGGAGATCGCCGAGGCCTGCGGCCGGCCGCAGGGCACCGTCAAGACCCACCTGCACCGCGGCCTCCTGCGGCTGCGGGAGCGGCTCGACACGCTGGAGGCAGCCCGATGACCGAGCGCGACGGGTACACCCCCGACGAGGCGACGCGGATCCGCTCAGCGGGCGACGCGCTCGAGCGCGCCGCCCTCGACGAGGGGGCGGGCCCCCGGCCGGGACTCGCCATCGACATCATGGCCGCGCTCGCCGAGGAGCCGATGCCCGCCCCGGTCTCCGCGATGGCAGCCGCCGCGCGCTCGCGGAGGCCGTCGGGCGTCCTGGCGGCCATACGCGACGCATGGCGGGTCGCCCT
>JAKAMV010000149.1 GCA_021812735.1 Chloroflexota bacterium
CTTCTCGCGGTTGGGCAGGCAGAACTGCTCCAGCGGCCGTGAGTAGGGGATCGGCACGTCCGGGTACGCCAGCCGGGCCGGCGGCGCGTCGAGGCTGTCAAACGCGCCCTGAACGGCGGTGGTGATCACCTCGCCGGACAGCCCGAAACTCTGGTAGTCCTCGTCGACCACCAGCAGCCGGTGCGTCTTGCGCACCGACGCCACGATCGCCTCCCGGTCGAGCGGGATCACGGAACGCAGGTCGAGCACCTCGGCCTCGATCCCCTCCTTGGCCAGGTCCTCGGCCGCGTCGAGCGCCCGATGCACCATCAGGGAGAGGGTGACGATCGTCAGATCGCGGCCCGCGCGCTTGACGTCAGCCGTACCGATCGGGACCGTGTACGGCTCCTCCGGGACGTGTCCGGTTGCCCGCGGGTTCGGGGTCATCCAACCGAGGCCCATGATCCCTTTGTGGAACATGTAGAGGACCGGGTTGTCGTCCCGGATCGCGCTGATCATGAGCCCCTTTGCGTCGTACGGCGTGGAGGGCACGACGATCTTCATGCCGGGCAGGTGGGCGAACATCCCGTAGAGCGTCTGCGAATGCTGGGCGCCGTCGGAGTACCCGCCGCCGATCGCGGTGGTCAGCACCATCGGCACCTTCAGGTTGCCGCCCGACTCGTAGTGGATCTTCGCCATATGGTTGTAGATCTGGTCCATGCACACGCCGAAGAAGTCGACGAACATCAGTTCGGCGACTGGCCGCATGCCGGAGAGGGCCGCGCCGATGGCGGCCCCGATGAAGCCGGTCTCGCTGATCGGCGTGTCCATGACCCGCTCGGGGCCGAAGCGCTCGAGGAGTCCGGTGGTCGCCCCGAAGATGCCCCCGTAGACGCCGATGTCCTCGCCCATCAAGAAGACGGACGGGTCGCGCTCCATCTCCTGGGCGAACGCCTCGGAGATCGCTTTCGATGTCGTCAGCAGGCGCTTGGTCTCGACTGCCATCGCTCGCACCTCCCCTTACGCAAAGACGTGCAGCAGCGCGGCGGCTGGTTCCGGGTACGGGCTCGTGCGGGCGAACTGGATCGCCTCGTCGACCTCCGCCCGAGCGCGATCCCAGGTGGCCTGCGCGTCGGCAGCCGTCAGCACTGCCGTCTCGATCAACCGACGCTCGAACGCGCGGAGCGCGTCTCGGTCTTTGAGCCGCGCCAGCTCCTCCGGCGAGCGGTACATCTGCGGATCGCCCTCGAAATGGCCGAGGAGCCGATCCGTCTTCACTTCGATGAGGGAAGGCCCGCCACCGCGGCGCGCGCGGGCCACCGCTTCGCCGGCGACCTCGTAGACCGCTACTGGATCGTTGTCGGGGACGAGTACACCCGGGATCCCGTAGGCCGCAGCGCGGTCGGCGTTGTTCGCGATCGCGGTCGCCTTCTCCTTCGGCACGCTGATCGCCCAGGCGTTGTCTTCGCAGACGAAGAGGACGGGCAGTTTCCAGAGCGCAGCCAGGTTCAGCGCCTCGTGAAACGCGCCCTGGTTCGCCGCGCCTTCGCCGAAGAACGAGACGGCGACGTTGTCCCGGCCCTGCTTCTTGTAGGCGAGCGCGTGCCCGACGGCGGTCGGGATCCCCTCGCCGACGATGCCGCTGCACCCGAAGTTGGTGGCGGCATCGAACAGGTGCATGTGACCACCCCTGCCGTGGCCGAGGCCGGTCTCCTTGCCGAAGATCTCGGCGGCGAGCCGCTTCATGTCCATACCGTGGGCCAGCGCGATATGGTGCGGACGGTGGGTTGCTGTCACCGCGTCGCTCGCCCGCAGGTGGGCGCAGACGCCGGCGGCAACCGGCTCCTGGCCCGCCGCGAGGTGCATCTCGCCGGGGACCGGCCCGGCCGCGATGTCGAACGCGGGCGTCTTGCCCTCCAGATATGCCTGCTGGATCGATTCCTCGAACAGGCGGATGCGCACCATCTGGTGGTGCATCTCGCGCAGAACGTCGTTGTCGGGCATGGCTCCTTGTCTCCATCACCGAGGATCACAACCGGCGCGCAGTAGACTCCGACCTGACGATCACCTCCTGCCCGATCGGCGGGCCGATCGAATGCTGCGGGCGCGTTCGGCGCCTGCGCGTGCCCCTCGTGAGGGCACCGCCGCGGTGTGGCGCAGCAACGCCGCGACGTCGAGGATGCGGACCGCGTCGGGGACGACGGCGACCGTGGCGGTGCGTCCGCCATCGAGGACCAGCTCCCGCTCGCCGTCGAATGCAAGCGTCACGGGCCCGCGACTCCGTGCGTCGCTTCGGTCTGGCAGTATCACCACGTCGCCGGGATGGACGACGGTCCAGGCGCGGATCGCCATCGGCACCAGCTGGCCGGGCCCAAGTGGGGCCATGATCGCGCGTCCGGCGCCGCCGAAGCGCAGGTGCAGCGCGGCTGGGAGTCCGTCGAGCGAGTGGACCACCCCGCCCACGCCCGCGAGGCCCGCCACGGTGGGGTCGCTGCGCGCGACGATCGCCTCGAGGAGCCGGTCGGGGTCCCAGATCGCGTGGGCGCCGACCCAGCCGCCGCGCACGACGGCCACATCGACGGCGGCGATCGTGGGCGGCACGCCCGGGACCGTGATCTCGAGGAGCGGTCGACGCCGGACGAAGCGCTCCCCGGCCACCGCGTGGGCCGCATATCGGGCGGCGGCGAGGCCGGCGGCCGTGGGATCGACGGCAATCGCGAACGCATTGTTGGTGCCGCCCGGGAGTGGGACGAGGACGGCATCGCGCCAACCGGTCAGCACCGCCCGGTTGGTGCCGTCGCCACCGATCGTGACTATGCAGTCGAGCCGCTCGGCGGCCATCATCGCCGCCGCGGCCGTTGTGCCCGCCGCCTCGCCGGCCTCTGCCCGGCCGGCGAGGCGCACTGGACCTACCTCGACCGTGGCGTCGGGGCGCCGACCGACGGCGGCCAGCTGTTCGAGCGCGCGCTCCACGATGTGGTCCGGTTCGGGCATGTAACGGATGACGGTCGCACCGCCGGCGAGGAGCCCCGCCAGGACCCGCGCCACGGTGTTGGCGCGCTCGTGCAGATCGATCGTCCGGGCGAGCGACGTCAGTCGCCGCACGTCGCGGGATGCCCCTCCGTGGACGATCAGGCCAGCGCCGACCATCGCTCTCCGCCGGTCACCCGGGCCGCCTCGCGCAGCACCCCCCACAGCGGGCCCAGTATGCGCCGGGCGGGTCGGGCGCGGAAGAGTCGAAGACGGCGCCTGGTGCCGGGTCGGCCTGCCGTCTCAGCGTGCCGACTCAGACCCTCAGTGCGATGGCGGCCCAGACCAGACGTCCCACGCCGAAGCCGGGCTCGGCCAGGCGTCGTCCGTAGCGGCGCACGTCCTCGCGGCGCAACATCAGGGCGCGGTAGACGCCGCCCGCCGAGATGTCTCCAGTGAGCCGGAAACCGACGATGCGGCCCTCGGACAGAAAGACTTTGCGCAGTACATCGCCCCGCCGCCAGCGGATCTCCTCCTCGCCCTCGGCGGCACCGGCGGCCATCACTGGCACTCCGAGGTGCTTGAGACTGTTCATGGACTCTGCGCCGTCGTACGTGGCCCTGCCGCCTAGTAGGTTGACGGCCGCGACCCGGCCCTGTGCGACGGCGTTGGGGAAGATCGCATGGACGTATCGTCGGCCGTTCATCAGATCCGCTGTCTCGGCCACGTCGCCAGCAGCGAAGAGATCAGGGACATTAGTGCGCAGTTGCTCGTCGACCTGCACGCCCCAGTCCGTCGCGACCCCCGATCCCGCCAGGTAGTCGATGGTCGGCTTGACGCCCGTCGACGCGACATAGATGTCGGCCGTGACCCGCTCACCGGACGCCAGACGTACCCCCTCGGCGCGCTCCTCGCCCTCGAACGCGGTCACCTCCGTTCTCAGTCGGAGACGAACCCCGCGCGCTCGCAGAACGGTTTGGACGATCTCTGCAGTCTCCTGGTCGAGCATGCCCGGCATCACGCGTTCACGCAGTTCCAGGACGGTCACGGCAACGCCCAGGTCGGCAAGCAGCAGGGCGATCTCCACCCCAATGAAACCGGCGCCCACGATCGCTGCCTCATGAGCTTCGCCACGGCGCACCTGTCCAATCAGCGTCTCGGCCGCGCGCAAAGACTTGAAGTTATGAACGCCCACCAGCTCGTTGCCCGGAATGGGCGCGTACAGGCGGCTCCCGGAGGCGAGCAAGAGGCGGTCGTAAGGCAGCTGCGTGCCATCGGCGAGCGAGATCCGGTGAGCATGAGGTGCGACGGCAACGACCCGCGCGTCGCGTCGCTCCTCGATCGAGAGCCGCTGGCACACGTCGTGGCCTTTCCAGTAAAGCGTATCGCTGCGACCCGTCAAGAAATGGTCGGCCAGCGCGGGTGGCGAATAGGGCGGGTACGGCTCCGCGGAAACAACAGTGATGTCGATCGTCCGGTCGGCCGCCCGGAGCGCCTCAGCCGCGGTGATGCCGGCCGGGCCTGTCCCAATGATCACAACCCGCATCGTGCACCTTCCCTCAGGCTGGCAGGAGGACCGCAGCCAGCCGCTGCACCGCCGCGGCGAAGGGCGAACGTGATCCGTCGAGCAGTGCCTCCACGGACGGCTCCGCCTCCAACACGACATCGTCGTAGGGGAGGGCGTGGAGGGACGTGAAACGCACTTCCGGCGAGCGTCGCAGGTATGCCCGTGCCCGCATCAGGTCGGCGTCGCTGCGTATCCGGTTGACGACGAGATGGAGCGCCGGTATGCCCAGCTGGCTTGCCAGGCGGGCCGTCTGGAGCGCGACCCCCACACCGTTGAAGGTGGGATCGCTGACGATGAGCGCCTGGCCGAATCCGCGCGCCAAGGCGCGCCCGAAGTGCTCCACACCGGCCTGCGTGTCGAGCAGGATCAGCTCGCCTTCGCGGAGCGCGATCGCGCTCATGGCCGCCCCCAGCAGTTCGTTCTCGGGGCACAGACAGCCCGCGGCGGCCTGGCTTAGCGTGCCCATCGTGAGCAGCTGCACCCCATCCGGAGCGCGGACCGCAAACCGGTCGACGGCATCCTCGGCGTCAGGGTTGAGCCTCAACAGGAGGCCCCAGCCAGCGCCGGGACGGGCACCGGTTTTCTCCTCGATGTAATCGGCGTTACGGTTGAGTGGGACGATGGCTTCCGCCTCGTGCAGCGGAACACCGAGGGCATAGCCGAGGTTCATCTGGGCATCGCCGTCCACCGCTAAGATGCGTAGGCCCCGGCGGGCCAAGAGGCGGGCGAGCAGGGCAGTGAGCGTCGTCTTGCCCACACCCCCCTTGCCGGTGACGACGATCCGCGCCGCCTCTGGCGAGCCGGGGCGTGCCGCAGCTGTACCCGCCGCAGCCGGTGCGACCTCCCTCCCGGCGGACGGGTCCTGCCCCAGGGTCTTGCTCACGGTCGGGACCGCGGCCCGTGCTATGCCGTGACCGGTGCAGGCGTCACGGTGACCGTGGACGGTACCTCGAGGAACGGAAGGCCGAGCGCTCTGCGCTTCGTCTCGATGTGTCGACGGATGAGCAGCGCGGCTTTCTCCGGATCGGGCTCGCCCGCGAACCGCGCCCCGACCACTCCGTCCAGCCCGTCCGCCAGGAGGTTGACCACGTTGCGGCTGCCGAAGATCGGCGGCTGGACGCCGAGCACCGTGGTGATCCCGCTGGCGACCACATAGGCGCCGATGGCCACGGCCTTCTCTGAGTACCACTCCGGCGCGGCCCCGGCTAGGGGCAGCTGCTGGATGTCCACGCCGAGATGGGTGGCCAGGGCGGCCGCGAGCACCAGGATGCGCGTGTTGTCGACACACGAGCCCATGTGGAGGACAGGCGGGATGCCGAGTGCCTGGCAGACGGCCCGGAGGCCCGGCCCGGCCATCTCGGCGGCCTCGGGCATCATCTGGCCGGCCTTGCCGTTGGCGACGGCGGCGCAGCCGGTCACCAGGACCAGGATGTCGTTCTCGATCAACCGGCGGGTGAGCGTGACGTGGCCGTAATCCTGCGCGATCTTCGGGTTGTTGCAGCCGACGACGCCCACGGCACCGCGGACCGATCCGTCCCTGATCGCCGCCACGAGCGGCTCGGGTGTGCCGCCGAGGGCCGCCAGGATCGCCTCGACCGAGAAGCCGGCCATCATGGAGACCGGTGCGTCTGGGATGCGTACCCGCTCGGGATTGCGGTCGGGGAACGCCTCGATCGCCTGGCGCACGATCTGCTTGCCGATCTCCAGCCCGTGGTGCGGATCGAACGGTATGTGTGTGGCCCCTGGGAACTTGGCCTTGTCCGCCGTCGAGATCACGCGCGTGTGATAGCACTTCGCGACGTCGGTGACCGACGGCATGATGCACTGGTAGTCGACGACCATCGCCTCCAGCGCGCCAGTCATGATGATCAGCTCCTGCATCAGGTGGTTGCCAGCCATCGGCACGCCCTTGCGCATGAGGAGCTCATTCCCAGTGCAGCACAGCCCCACCAGGTTGATCCCCGCCGCCCCCTGCTCGCGAGCGAAGCGCACCAGTTCGGGGTCCCTGGCCGCCTCTACGATGACGTCCGAGAGAAGCGGATTGTGGCCGTGGAGGGCGATATTGACCTGATCGCCCTTGAGGACGCCCAGGTTGACCTGCGAGGTGACCGGTGTAGGCGTGCCGAACAGGATGTCGGACAGCTCGGTGGCGATCATCGACCCGCCCCAACCGTCGGACAGGCTGGTGCGCAGGCCGTGGAGCAAGATGTTCGCGTAGTCGTTGTCGACGCCCATGTGGGTGCGGTGGAGCATCTCCACGTTCTCGCGGTCGATCCCGCGCGGCGTGATACTGAGGCGCTTCCACAGCTGGCGGCGCGGCTCTGGCGCGCGAGCCACGAAACTGACCTCGTCGCGCCGCGTGCCGAAACTCTCCAGCAGCTCGTCAGCGACGTCGCGTGCGACCTCCTCGGTTGGGCGGTCGTCGACGGCGATGCCGAGCTCGGCTGCGAGCCGGCGCAGCTTGGCTTCGTCCGCGATGCGATAGCCGCTGGTCTGGCCGCGCGCGGTCTCGGCGAAGACTTCGAGGATGTCCCGGCCGTGATCCGAATGAGCCGAAGCACCGGCGGCGATCGAGCGGCCCAGGTTGCGGGCCACGATGACGTCGGCGTCGGCGCCACAGACGCCCTTTTGGGGACCCTCGCCGAAGGGGTCGACACGGCAGGGGCCCATCGCGCAGTTGCGACACGAGACGCCCATGGCGCAGTAGCCGCACTGTGGCAGCTGCGCGGCCAGGCGATCCCAAACCGTCTCGATACCCGCATCGCGGGCGACGCGCAGCATCTGCTGGGCGTCGGCCTGGATCGACCGGTCGCGGAAGTCGTCCGATTGCAGCGATTTCATCGCGCGCCTCCTGCTCGACCGACCTCGGCCGCCGCGGCGCTCAACGAGCGCCAGTTGCCCACCGTGCCGATCCCTGGCGTGGCCGTGGGACGGACCGCCGCCGCGGAGAGGACGGTCAGCGTTTCGCGCCGGCGCCCCTGCCGCACCAGATCATTGAGTTCGCCGTACACGAGCGCGCCGACCTTGCACGACTCGACGCAGGCGGGCACCCGCCCGGCCCGAACCCGGTCGATGCACCCATCGCACTTGAGCGCGACCGTATGGGGCCTCCCGCCGTCGACGGCGAGGTGGTACGTGAGCGCGTCGAAGGGGCAGACGATGGCGCACATCGCGCACGCGATGCAGCGCACCTCGTCGATCAGGACCACGTCGTGCCGCTGGTCACGAGCAATCGCCGCGGTTGGGCAGACGAGCTGGCAGGGCGCCGGGTCGCAATGGCGGCAGCGGTTGGGGAACGAGCTCGCTGGCGTGGGGCCAACCTCGACGTGGATGCGCTTCCGCGGGGGCGGATCCTCCATGAATGCCCAGGCGGGATCGCGGCTGCGGGAGTGCTCCACAGCGCACGCGTACTCGCACTGCAGGCATCCGATGCAGCGCTCCGCATCGACGAAGACCGTCTCCATCGCGCCACCCCCTTGTACGGGACGCGGGGCCGTCGTCCGCTGGCATCGACGCCATGCAAGGCGTCAGTGTCAGGCTGCACGGATCGACTCTCTTCGCTAGGGCCGATCGTCCCCATTACGGGGGCCGCGTGGCCGATTCCCGTTGCGCTGGTCTATGCGCCGGGCGGGTCGGGCGCGGAAGAGCCACCCGCCCCGCCCGGCCGCACGACTGGGCCGCGCAACTGGGCCGCAACGCCGGAGAGCGCCGCTCGGCCGCGCCCCCGCGCTCCCAGCTTCGGCCGGCGTAAGCTCGGGTCGATGTTCGCGCTCCATGCGACCTGGGGACTCGACCGTCGCCTGCACCTCTGGGCGGAGGATGCGGCCGCTTACGAACGCCCCGGCGGGTCCGCCGTGCGGCCCGCGCGTCGAACACCTGCGCCCCATCCCTTCGCCGCGCCAGCCGATCGGCTGGACCATGCGCTCGCGACCATCGGCCTCCCCGCGTCGGAGGGGGAGGCGGCGGCCCTCGAGATCGTCCTGCCCACCCGCGACAGCGTTCCGCAGCCCTCGCCCTCGCTCCCCGTCACGCCCCGCGGCGACGGTGCCGTTCCCGTGCTCACGCGCTGGCGCGTCCCTAGCCGGGCCTTGGGCGGGCAGGCCGCGGCCGAACTCCTGGTCTCGCTCGCGGAGGCCGCGGCGCTTGCGGAGGTCGATGCGTCCCTCCGGTTCTGGGCACGCCTGGCACGCCTGGCCCTCGAGATCGTGGCCCGCGGACGTGTGCTGCCTGGCATCCGCGAGCCGACCCGCGGACGCTTCATCGCCCGCTGGGAACCCGTGCCGGGGTCGGGCGACGGCGCGCGTCTCCGGGCGCTCGCCCGCGCCATGCCGATCGTCTGCCGGGCCGCCGGAAGCGATGGCGCGCCACGGCCGGCCAACGACATCGTGGCCGAAGCGCTCGGTGTGCTCGTCGATGCGCATGTGCGCCACGCCCTCGCCCGAGCGGCCGGGTTCCAGCCGCCCTGCGGCGAGTGGTGGCCGTCGTCCGGCGTGTGGGAACGCTTCGGCACAGCACTCTGTTCGACCGACCCGCTCCTGACGCACGCGGGCGCTCCGGCAGTCGACGCCTCGGCCACGCGGGCGCTCGGGCGCGCGCTGGCCGCGTGGCGCGTGCGGTGCCTGCCGACCGAGGGACCGCTCCGCACCGTCTTCCGCCTCGTGGAGCCCGGCCACGGCCGTGCCGAAACGGGACCCGAGGTTGCCGACCCGATCGGCACGGCCGCCCCGCGACCTGTGCCGGTCGTGGTCGCGCCGCGCGAGCCCTGGCGGCTCGAGATCCTCGTGGGGCCGCGCGACGAGCCGAGCCTGCTCGTTGGAGCCGCCGAGGTGTGGGCGGATCCGCGCGTTCTCGCGCGCGCCGTGCCGGACGTCGACGCCGACGAGGTGCTCCTGGTGGACTTGGTCCGCGCGAGCCGTCTCTACCCGCCGCTGGAGGGCGCCCTCGCCGCGGCCCGTCCCGACACGCTCGAACTCGACACCCGCGGTGCGCACGCCTTCCTGCGCGAGGGCGCGCCGCTGCTTGCCGATGCGGGGTTCGGTGTCCTGCTGCCCGGCTGGTGGAGCTCGCGACGGCGGCGCATCGGGCTGCGCGTGCGCGCCCGCGGCCATTCTGGCCCCGCCCGCACGAGTGTCGGGCCGAGCCTGGGCTCGCGCGCGCTCGTCGACTGCGAACTCTCGGCGGCGCTCGGCGACACGCCGCTCTCCGAAGGCGAGCTGCGCACGCTGGCCCGCCTGAAGACGCCGCTCGTCCAGGTCCGCGGGGAGTGGGTCGAGGTGCGGCCCGAGGAGATCGCGGCCGCGCTCCGCGTGGTGAGCGCGGCACCCGAGGGCGGAGCGCGGACGATGACGGTCGGCGAGTTCCTGCGCCTCGCCGCCGTCTCGGACGGTGAGCTCCCCGTCACGGGCATCGAGGTACGCGGATGGCTCGAGGGCCTGCTGCGCGCCGACGAGACGCTGCGTGCCGAGCCGATGGCGACACCGCCGGGCTTCATGGGTCAGCTGCGCGCCTACCAGGAACGGGGCCTGGGCTGGCTGGCGTTCCTCGACCGGCTGGGGCTCGGGGCGTGCCTCGCCGACGACATGGGTCTGGGCAAGACGGCACAGCTCCTCGCGCTCCTGGTCGCGGAGCGCGCGGCGATCGCCGAGCGGGCGGCGGTCGGCGCGCCGTCGGCGGTCGGCGGTACAGCCGCTGCGCCCCGGCCGTGCCCCACGCTCGTGGTCTGCCCGATGTCCGTCGTCGGCAACTGGCAGAAGGAGGCGCGCCGCTTTGCGCCCGGGTTGCGCGTCCACGTCCATCACGGCGCCGACCGCCTGGTGGGCGACGACCTCGCGACGGCGGTCAACGACGCCGACCTCGTCATCACGACCTACGCGATCGCCGCGCGCGACGTGGACGCGCTCGCCACGATCGAGTGGGGCCGCGTCGTCCTCGACGAGGCGCAGGTGATCAAGAACAGTGAGACGCGCCAGTCCCGTGCGGTGCGCCGGCTCCGCGCCGCCGCCCGCGTCGCGCTGACGGGCACACCGGTCGAGAATCGCCTGACCGAGCTCTGGTCGATCATGGAGTTCTTGAACCCGGGGTTGCTCGGGCCAGAGGCCTCGTTTCGGGAGCGGTTTGCGGTCCCCATCGAGCAAGATGGGGACGAGGAGGCGGTCGAGCGGCTCCGTCGCCTGACCGGCCCCTTCATCCTGCGTCGTCTCAAGCGCGACCCGGCCATCGGGCTCGAGCTGCCAGAGAAATTCGAGATGACGGTGCCGTGCAACCTGACGCGTGAGCAGGCGACCCTCTACCAGTCGATCGTCGACGACATGCTCGAGCAGCTGGAGCGGGCCGAGGGGATCCGGCGCCGCGGACTCGTGCTGAAGACGATCGGCCGGCTCAAGCAGGTCTGCAACCATCCGGCGCAGGCTCTGGGCGACGGATCGGCCCTCGAGGGCCGCTCGGGCAAGCTCGCGCAGCTGGAGGACCTGCTGGACGAGGCGCTCGCGGCAGGCGACCGTACGCTCGTCTTCACGCAGTACACCGAGTGGGCCGAACGGCTGCGCCCCTACCTGCGCGAGCGCTTCGGGCGCGAGGTCCTCTACTTTCACGGTGGGCTCTCGCAGGTCGCACGGGATCAATTGATCGAACGCTTCCAGGCTGGCGCCGCGCCGATCCTGATCCTCTCGTTGCGGGCGGGCGGACAGGGGATCAACCTGACCGCGGCCAACCAGGTGGTCCACTTCGACCGCTGGTGGAACCCGGCGGTCGAGGACCAGGCCTCGGATCGCGCCTACCGGATCGGGCAGACGCGCGACGTGCAGGTGCGCCGGCTCGTCTGCACGGGCACCATCGAGGAGCGGATCGCTGAGATGAACGAGGCGAAGCGCGACCTCGCCGCCCGTATCGTCGGAACGGGCGAGCAGTGGCTGGGCGACCTCTCCACCGCCGAGCTGCGCGAGCTCCTGGCGCTCTCGGCCGACGCCGTGGCGGAGCGCTGACGATGACACGACGGGGCTGGGACGAGTACGCGCCGCCGATCCGGGTGGCCAACGGGATCCGCGCACGCAGCCGGCGGGGCGCGATCGGCGAGACCTGGTGGTCGCGGCGTTTCCTCGAGGCACTCTCGTGGCGGATCGACGAGCGGCGCCTGGCCCGCGGCAAGGGCTACGCGCGGGCGGGCCAGGTGCTGTCGCTCCACGTCGCCGCGGGCAGCGTGACCGCGCGCGTCCAGGGCTCCCGTCCACGTCCCTACGCGGTCGCCCTGGCTGCGCCCGTCCTCAACGACCAGCAATGGCGGGCCGTCGAGACGGAGATGGCCACACGGGCGGTCTTCCTCGCGCGGCTGCTGGCGGGCGAGATGCCGGCCGAGATCGAGGAGGCGTTCGCCGCGGCCGGGACCGCGCTCTTCGCGATCCGAGAGATCCGGGCGAGCTGCACGTGCCCCGACACGTCCCCCGTCTGCAAGCACATCGCGGCGGTCTTCTTCCTGCTCGCCGAGGCGTTCGACGACGACCCCTTCCTCATGTTGGCGTGGCGCGGGCGGCCGAGAGAGCAGCTCGTGCGCGAGCTCCGCGCGCTGCGCCCCGCGGCACAGGGCCCGTCTGCAGCGGGCCCGTCCCCGGTCCCGCTCCCCGAGCCGTCGGAGGCAGGTTTCTGGGACGCCGACCTCGATCTGGCCGAGCTGCGCACACAAGCCTTGCCGACGACCCCACCTGACGCGATCCTGCGCGACGCCGATCGCGAGACCGCCGACGCGGTCGGGCGGGAGGCGTTGACGGCCCTGGCGCGGGTCTACTGGGCGTTCGTGCCGGTCGCCCGCGAGCGGCTCGACCCGTCGGCGGTGGGCAACCCGAACGCGCCGCGCCGGCCGCACGCCCGGGCCCGGCCGGGTCGTCGGTCGGCCGTCACCAGCCGCCGGTAGGCGCCGGTAGCCGGCCACGCCGGTTCAGTCGGCCGTCACCAGCATCATGGGCCGTCCTTGCCGTCCGGCGTACTGCGGCCGCAGGCGCTCCATGTTGTACATCGTGGCGACGTCGACCCGACGCGGGCCGAGCCGCGGATCCGGCAACGGAGTGTGCGTGAACGTCCCGTTCAGGATCGCCGCCATGCGCCCGGTCTGGCCATCCTCGACCAGGTCCATCGCGATGTTGGCGAACGTGATGCCGACGATCATGTCGACGCCGTCCGGGTCGCCGCTGCGCAGGTCGTAGGTTAGTTCGCTCGCGACCGCCTCCTCGCCCGTGCGCTTCTTGATCTCGTCGGCCAGTGCCTCGGCCACGTTGACCTTGTGGCGGTGCCCGAAGCTGTCCATCTCGCCGTACTCGGCCAGTGCGCCGCCCTTCCAGATGGCGCCCTCGGCGGTCACCACGATCGCGTAGCGGCTGGGGTTGTCGCGTTTGTCCTCGACGAGCAGGCGGCAGAGCAGGTCGAGGTCGTAGGGCGCCTCGGGGATCAGGCAGCGGGTCGATGTGACGTAGGCGGTGAGCAGCGCGGTGAATCCCGCATCGCGCCCGAAGATGCGAAACACCCCGATCCGCTCGTGTGAGCCGAGCGTCGTGCGCTGGCGTGTGATCAGTTCCTTGGCCCGGTCGATCGCGGTCGAGAAGCCGATGCAGTACTCGGTGCCTTGGACGTCGTTGTCCATCGTCTTGGGGATCCCGATCAGGGGCACCCCCTCGCGCAGGAGGGCATGGGAGAAGCTCTGGGTGTCGTCGCCGCCGATCGGGATCAGGTAGTCGAGCCCCAGGCGGCCGATGTTCTCGAGGACGACCGGCGTGAGGTCGTAGATGCCCTCGGACACCTCCATCGAGGCCAGGCGTTCGGGCGGGATCGTGGGCGGTAGCATCGCGCGGGCCATCTTGCGGGGGTTCGTGCGCGACGTGTGGAGCCACGTGCCACCGGTCCGATCGATCGTCCGCGTGTTGTGCCGGTCGAGCTTGACCACGTACTCGGGGTCGAGGTCGGGACCCGGCTTCATGTGGGTCAGCCCTTGCCACCCGCGCCGGATGCCGTACACCTCGTACCCAAGCTCGGTGGCGCGGAAGGTCACGCTCTTGATAACGGAGTTGAGGCCGGGAACGTCCCCGCCACCGGTCAGGATCCCGATCCTGTGTGTTGTCACCGTGGAACTCCTCGTCGCGGCGGCCCACACGATCGCCGGCTGGCGGCGGGACGGGCCGTGCCGAGGGCGACCGAGCTGGGGGCCAACTAGTCGATCGTGCCGCTCGCATGGTACCCGGGCCGACGGGCCCCTGTATGATCGGCTCGTGAACTACGAACTCTTCATGGGCGAGGCGCTCGCCGAGGCGCAGCTGGCGATGGACGACGGCGGACCGCCGCATGCCGCGGTTGCGGTGGTCGACGAGGCGATGGTCGCCCGGGCCCGTGATCGCGTCCGCGAGACTGGCGATCCGACGGCCCACGCGGTGATGGGGGCGATTCGCGAGGCGGCGCGCCGGCTCGGACGGGAGAAACTGGCCGACGTCACGATCTTCACGACTGTCGAGCCGTGCGCGATGTGTGTCGGGGCGATGCTGCAGGCCGGGGTCGAGACACTCGTCTTTGCAGCCCCCGATGAGGTCAACGGGGCGGCCGGGGGCGCCGTGCAGTTGGCTCAGCATCCCGGGCTGCGCCGCCGCCTGCGCCTGGTGACGGGGATTCGCCGCGACGAGGTGGAGGAACTGCGGGGCCGCGCCCTGGCACGCGCGGAGGCGGCACGACCCGCCGACGGCTGAGAGTCTGCCGGCGGCGCCCGCGCACGGCGGCATCCGACTCTGCTCTCGCCCACGGTCCAGCCCGGAGTCCTGTCGCGCCGCGAGCCTTTGGTATCCTCTGCCGCGGAGAGGTGTCCGAGTGGTTGATGGTGCCGCTCTCGAAAAGCGGTGTGCGAAAGCA
>JAKAMV010000874.1 GCA_021812735.1 Chloroflexota bacterium
AGAACATGCGTACTGGTCGGGGCGAGCGGAGTCAAACCTCCAACACCGACCTCTTTGTCCCGGTCGCGTGGCCGCTGCCGGTGCGCCTCGGGTGACTCCGCGGCCCGCCTATTGGTAGTGCGTCCACATCCGGAGCACCTTCACGGTCTTGGCATCGTCGAGGACCTGGTAGACCAGGCGGTGCTGAAGGCTGATGCGCCGGGAGTACGCTCCCGACAGGTCGCCCACGAGCTTCTCGAAGGTGGGCGGCGTCCGGTGGGGGTTCTCGGCGAGGATCGCCAGCAGGGCCCCGGCCTTGGGCTTCAGGCCGGCTGCGGCGAGCTTCTCGGCGTCCTTCTGGGCCTGCCCGGTGTAGACGAGGCTCCAGCTCACCAGCGGAGTTCGCCGTCGAGTTCCTCCGCGGGCGTCCCGATGCCCTCGATGATCGACTCGCGCATGCCCGGGATGGACACGAGGTACAGGGTCTCCTGGACGGCGCGCCAGTCATCCTCTCCGACCAGCACCGCGTTGCCGCGCTTGCCGGTGATCTGGACCGGCTCATGCGAGTCGGACACGTCGTCAAGAAGCTTGTAGAGCTGCTTGCGCGCTTCTGTTGCGGTGACAGTGGTCATGGTCGGCCAATTCCCTTGTACGTACGTTCTAGCGTACGCGTCTGTGTCTAGTGCGTCAAGCCTGGCCGGCCGGCGTCGACGCGATCGCCAAGGGCCAGGCATCCGGCTGTCGGCATGGCGGGACGCGGCGGCGTCGCAGGGAAAGTGCGTAAGACTGGTCGGGGCGAGAGGAGACAAACCTCCATCAGCGACCTTAGCGTCCGTTCGAGAAGGCTCAATTGCGTCGTCGTCGGAGCGGATCGCTGGCTCGCCGGGACCGGCTGATGCTCCCGACTCACGAACGGCGTGCCCACAGCCGTCCCGTCCTCCAGACTCCCTACTGCGACCAGCCGTCGCCTTCGACGGAAGTCCGAGCGCGCTGGCCTGCCAGCACCGGCTCCAGGAACGCGGCGAGCACGTCACGGGCCTCCTGCGCCGTCGCGGGCTTGAGTCCGAGCTCCCGCCGAAGCTCCGCGTATGGTCGCGCCCACGAGCTCGGCACATCCGGGATGGATGTCGGCCATGGGTGCTCCCCGCGCCGCCCGAAGGTCGCCTGTCCTGCGTCGATCAGGGCCGAGCTGCTGAACGAGTACTGCTCGCTGAACCAGACCATGTCTGCGAGGTCCTTCACCCTCGTGTTCTCCTGGTCACGGGCGCGGGTGAAGGCGTGGAGCTTCTCGGCGAACTGCTGCGCGATGGGGTACACAGGGAACTCGGAAGTGGCGAACCCGAGCCGCCCGACGAGCGGGTCGGAGGGATGCCGCTCGAGCTCGCCGACGACGGCGTCCTGGCTGTTGAGGTCGGCGCCGAAGCTGACGAACAGGCTTCCCGCGAGGTTGGCCAGCACCGGAAACCGGAGCCCGCCGCCAGGCGGGCCGAGGAGCGGCTTCGGCGCGCCCACCTGGTACGAGAAGAGATCGGCAAGGTCGGTGGACGCCGCAGCGGCGAGGATGGCCCTCGCCTGGTCCAAGGGCGCATCGATCTTGAGGTCGACATCCTGCGTGAAGCGGGCCTTCGAGGGCGCACGGAGCTGGTTCGCGTAGCCGCCCTTGAGGATCCACGATCCCCACGCGGTCGTCGCGAGGAGACGGGCGAGGAAGCGGTCCATTGCGACCGTGAGCTGGACGCGGCGGGCTGGCTCGCTGCCGGGCGCCTCCCTGGCGAGGTTCCGCATCCTAGCCAGGAGCGACGCCCGCTGGCCGAGCTGGTCGAGCCGCTCGTCCGTCACGCGGCTTCGATCAGGTTGTACGGGTAGTGGCGCCGGAGGTCGGCCAGGTCGGAGGTCCCGAGGAGGCCGCTGTCGCGCGCCTCGCGCGCCGCCTCGAGCAGCTGCTCGGGGTCGACTCCCGCCTTCGCGCTGTCCACGAGCGTCCGGGCCGGGCTCGTGACCCACAGGCCGTCCCGCAGGACGCGCTCCGCCGCAGCTATCCTCGCATGATGGACCGTGACGCCGGGCCTCGGCTTGAAGCCAGATGCTGGCGGGACCGCGAAGTGGATCGTCCGCGGGAGGATGTCGGTCATTGCGAACAGGGTCAGGGCCGTCTCACGGGTGAAGGTCCCCTCGGGCGCTAGCGTCTGGAGCTCATAGAGCTCGTCCTGCGGGGTGATCGGATAGTGGGAGAAGCGGTAAAGGCCATAGCTGATCTTCTCGATCTCGCCCGCGTTGACAGCAGTGTTGAGGCTGTTTCGAGTCCACCCAACGGCTAGCGCTTGGGCCGTGCGGAAGTATCCGTGTTGGAGCGAAGCAAGCTGGAATAGATCGATACGCGACATGACCGAATGTTGTGCTATTCCAATCATTCGGTCAAGTCTGATCCCATTCGAGGCGACCTCTGACCGAACGTTTGGCTATGCCAATCATTGGGTCAACAGCAGGAATCGCAACCTGACCGCCCGTCGGTGCTGTGCAGGGATCTGCCCGCGACATCCAACCCCTGAGATCAGCCTCGCCAGACGACCCCATCTGGGGCGTGTACGCTCGGGCGCGGCGCTCGCGATCCGGTAGGCGAGCGGGGTTTCGGCGAGCGCCGCGCCCGAGCGTACACGCCCCAGTCAAGCCCCGCTTAGTGGTCCAGCACGTCGATCGCCACGGTGGCGAAGACGCGCCTGCTGTCTTGCACCACGATCTGCCCAAAGATCCCGAACGGACCGAGCCGCGGATGCGCCGAGTCTCCTGAGGACGACCAAGGCGATCTAGTCGGCAAGCCCGAGCGCTGCCGATCAGAATGATGAAGTACGGTCGTAGTGCAGCGAGGATTCGAGACACGCGATGAGTGTTTGGGATCACCTGTCCGATCCCGAGGTGTTCGGTCGCCGGGTTCAGCACCCCAACCACACGGGCGTCGTTCGCACGGTCGGTGAGCTCATCGCCGAGTTGCGGGCTACGTCCGGACGGGATGAGCCGCGGACAGTCCAGGAGAAGCTCGTCTCGGCGCTGGCCGAGGCCGAGCGGCGCTACGGGGCGGCCAGACGGCTGATGAAGCAGGGGCGGGGTGACCCCGTGGGGATCAGAAACCCCGAATCCATCACGCAGCGACTCGTTCGTATTCGTGGATGAGCCCACCGAGCAGGCCCGCCGGCGGACATCGTGCGGGTCGACCGGGATCGGGGATCGTAAGTTCGGCCAG
>JAKAMV010000875.1 GCA_021812735.1 Chloroflexota bacterium
CCTGTGTCGTCAATATCAGCCCCTCTCGCATCCGGAGAGACTGACAGAGTCACTGAGCAGTTCGGGCTGTCAGATTCACTGAGCAACCACACGGCGGCCCGGTGACCGGCCCAGATCTGCGACCATGCGTGCCATGCAGCCCACCATCGTCCGACTCGAGCGGTTCGAGCGCGTCGCGTCGACGCAGGAGGTCGTGTCGGCCTGGCTTGCCGCCGGCACGCCTGAAGTCTGCGTGGCAGTCGCGGACGTTCAGGAGCGTGGCCGTGGCCGGCATGGTCGTGCGTGGGAGGCGCCGCCGGGGGCCGCGTTGCTGGTCTCGCTCGGGTTCCGTCCCACCTGGCTGGCGCCGCGCTACGCGTGGCGACTCGGGGGCATCGTCGCCCTCGCGATGCTCGACGCGGCCGAAGCTGTCGCCTGGCTACGGGACGGGGCGCTCGGCCTCAAGTGGCCCAACGACTTGGTCGCGGATGGCCCCGACGGCACGCTGCGCAAAGTGGGCGGCGTGCTCGGCGAGACGACCAGCGAGGCCGGCAGGCTGGTCACGGCCGTGGTCGGGATCGGGGTGAACGTTGCGTGGGCAGCGCGTGATTTTCCGCCCGACCTGGCGGGGTCCATGACGAGCCTTTCCGTGCTGGCCGGTGGTCGGCCGGTCGACCGCGACGAGTTGCTCGCCGGGTTCTTGGAGCGGCTCGAGTCGCGGCTGGCGGCGCTGCGCAGCGGCAGGTTCGACGCGGGCGGATGGAGCGCGCGCCAGCGCACGACGGGGAGACAGGTGGTGGTCGCGGTTGGCGGGCGCGAGATCGACGGGGTCGGCGAGGGGGTCGATCCGGATTCTGGCGCGCTGCTGCTGGCCACAGACGGCGGCATCGTGGCGATCGATGGGGGCGAGGTGATCCGCTGCCGGGTGATGTGAGGGTCTGGTGGGTGGCCGGACACGAGCCGCCCCCGCGTCGCCGGCCGAGCACGGCCGCACGTGTGCCGGACAGGAGCCGACCCCGCGCCACCGCCCCCGCCTGCCGACGTTCGGCCCCCCAACGGCGCGGTAGGCCGCGTAACAAGTAGACTGCGGCGGTGTTTAGAAAGGTGAGCGGTCCCGACGAGGACCGGCTCGTCGCGTTCGACCCGGACCGGTCCGCGGTTGAGGGTGCCCGTCGCGACCCACGTCGCTTCGAAGCGCTCTACCGCAAGTATGTGGGGCAGGTGTACAGCTTCGCCGTGTACGAGCTGCGTGATCACCACGCCGCCGAGGACCTGACAGAGCAGGTCTTCCTGCAGGCGCTTGCCGCGCTGCCGCGCTTCCACGAGCGCTCGCCGGGTGACGGCACGAGCAGCTTCCGCGCCTGGCTGTTCCAGATTGCGCGCAATCTCGCGAGCAACCAGCGTCGGGCCACGCGTCGCCATCCGTCGGCCCCGCTTGACACCGCGCTGGACATCTCGGCGCCTGACGATCCGGCAGCCGCTGCAGTTCGCCGTGACGAGGCGGTGCACGCCTGGGCCGCGGTCGCGCGGTTGCCAGGCGATCGGCGAACAGCCGTCATCCTTCGCTTCGTGGACGAGATGTCGGTGCCGGAGATCGCCACTGTGCTGGGCCGCAGCGAGGGGGCCGTACGCGTCCTGCTGCATCGCGCGCTGCGGAACGTCGCCGATGAGCTGCGGGCGCCGGGCCGCGCCCGGGTCCTCGAAGCGCTGGCGGCGGAGGGCGGCGCGGCACCTGACACGGCCGACCGAGCTGCCCGACCCGACGCGGCCACGCGGGCGGCGGCCCACGATGCGGACACCGCCCCGTGAGCCAACTCCCCGACGACCTCGATCTGGGCGACGACCCCGAGCTGACCCGCGCTGCCGAGGTCCTCGCCCGAGACCTGGTCCGGTTCCATCCATCGTTCCGCTTCGAGGAGCGGCTGGCCGCGCGCCTCCAGCTGGCCGCGCGCCTCCAGCCAGCCGCGCGCCTCCGACTGACCACGACACTCGGCCACGACCTGGCCACGGCCCGCGCCCACCCGGCCCCACCATCTGCGGGCGCCCGGCGTAGCGTGCCCATCCCCGTCGTATCGCTCCCGCTCACGTTCGATCCGGCTCCCGCGGCCGCCCTCGGCCAGGCCATGGGTCGCGTCCCCCGACCCGTCCTGGTCGGCGGCGCCATCGCGTCCGGCGTTTCGATCGCCGGAGCCCTCGTCGCCTGGCGCCGCATCCGGAGGGACGCCTGATGCCGATCAAGCTCCCGTTCCTGCCACGCCGCCGCGAGTTCCCCCCGGACCTCTGGACCAAGTGCCCACGCTGCGGCGAGATGCTCTACAACAAGCAGCTCGAGCGCAACCTGCGCGTCTGCGCCAAGTGCGGGCACCATTTCCGACTCCGTGCGGACGCCCGCCTGCGGCTCCTCCTCGACCCCGACTCGTTCGAAGAACGCGACGCCGGCCTGGAGTCGACCGACCCGCTCGGCTTCGTCGACCTGAAGCCCTATCCGGACCGGCTCGCCGCGGCCCGCATCGCGAGCGGCATGCGTGACGCCGCCATCTGGGGTGTCGGCCGGATCGACGGCCAGCCCGTCGCGATCTGCGTGATGGACTTCGCGTTCATCGGCGGCTCGATGGGCTCGGTCGTTGGGGAGAAGGTGGCGCGTGCCGCGGAGCACGCGCTCGCGGCACGCATCCCCCTCGTGATCGTCTCGGCGTCCGGCGGCGCCCGCATGCAAGAGGGGACACTCGCCCTGATGCAGCTCGCCAAGACATGCGCTGCGCTCGAGCGTCTGGCGGTCGCTGGCGTCCCGTACGTCAGCATCATGACCGACCCCACCACCGGCGGCGTCTTCGCCTCGTTCGCCGTGCTCGGGGACGTCAACCTCGCCGAGCCAGACGCCCTGATCCGCTTCGCCGGCGAGCGCGTGGCGAGCGGCACCATCGCCGTCGAACTGCCCCCGGGCTACCAACGCTCGGAGTTCCTCCTCGAGCACGGGTTCGTGGACCGCGTCGTGTCGCGCGATCAGCTGCGCGGCGAACTCGCAACGATCCTCGGCTACCTGCGCGAGGGGACGCCGCGGGCGAGTGCGCCGTTCCCGCCCGGAACCCCGATCGCGCGAGCGGCTACGGAGGCCCACGAGCCCGCCTTCCGGCCGTTCGGCTTCCTGAACCCGAAGCTGCCCAACCTGCCGGGCCTGCCCAACCTGCCGCCCTTGCCGGGTGTCGAGGC
>JAKAMV010000150.1 GCA_021812735.1 Chloroflexota bacterium
AACGATTCGTCGTCCGCGTAGATCACCATGACGCCGGTCGACAGCGTCTGGCGCCCCGGCATGGCGAGGTTCAGCAGCGCCACCTCGCCCGCCTCCAGGAAGGTGATCGGCCGGACACCATCATCACGACCACGCTGATGCCGATCGCGTTCATGTTGATGTTCGTCTACGTGTTCGGCGGCGCGATCCAGCACGGTTCGGGCGCCTACGTGACCTATCTGCTGCCCGGCATTCTGCTCATCACGGCCTCCCCTACCCCAGCGCCGGCAAGCTCGCTGCCGCCACCGCCTGGCCGTGCCGCTTGTCGCGCTCCGAGGCCGTGTGGAACGTGATTGTTGCCGCCAGTGCTGGATCCTCCACGCGCAGCACCTCGCGGGCGCGGTCCACGATCACGTCGCCGCCGCGGCCAGTCATCACGCGGCCCAGCAGCAGCAGGTGCGGGAATGCGTAGAAGTCCTGGTACTCCAGCAGCCCGTAGCCCAGGTACGTCCCGATCGTCTCGTAGACCCGCGTCGCGCGCGCATCGCCGGTCGCCATGAGGCGCTGGAGCAGGACCAGGCGCTCGGGCAGCGGCACGGCCGGGTCGGCGTCGATCCCGGCCGCCGGCAGCAGCCGCCCCACCGCCTGCTGCGAGAAGTACTGGACGCCACAACCCCGGTCGCCCGACCATTCATCGACGGGGGCGTCGGGCGCGTAGTCGATCGGGACAAACGCGAGCTCGTCGAGCCAGGAGGTCAGCCTGCCGTCCGGCGCGACGTAGCCGGCCGCCTCGCTCGACCCCATCGCGATCCCGAGCAGCCCGCCGACGCCGGCCAGCATCGAGCCCGCCAGCGCCGTGACCTCGCCGTCGTTGACGACGACGAACGGGACGTCGTGCCACGCGTGCCGCAGTTCGCGGAACAGCCCTCGCACGCGCGCCTCAAACAGCTCGCGGGGTACCGCGCGGAAGAGTGACGCAGCGCGCACCTCGTTGTCCACGTAGACGCCCGCCGAGCTTCCGCCGATGGCGTCCACGCGGGGCATGTGCGCGGCGGCCGAGCGCAGCGAATCCATGATCTGGTCGAAGTGCCACTGCGGATCGGGCTGGTGCGAGGGGTCCCAGACGATCTCCTCGCTGAAGACGACCTCGCCGTCGATCACCGCCGCGACCTTGCGATCGCTCGCGCCGAGGTCGAACCCGATCCGGCACCCATCCAGGTGGCGACCCAGCGGCAACGTCGCTGCCCGCGTTGGTGGGAAGTCGGCCCGGGCGGCTTGCACCACCTCGAACGGCCGGCCGAAGAGTTCCTCGCCCATCATGTGCGCGTCGAACCGGCCGGTTGGCGTCTCCGCGAAGTGGCGCCTGAGGGCGTCGACGAGCGTGTCAGGGCCGTCCACCCAGACCGTACTCCCGCCGCGCGACCAGAGGAGGAACTTCACGAGCCGCTCGCAGAGCGCGTGGCTCGCCGCCACGTCGGGATGCCCGTCCGCGAGGACGGCAGTCTCGTGGACCGACACGGTCCCGCCCGGCGGCTCCACCGCGATGGCGACGGGCACCGCCGCGCCGGACGATGCGATCGCCTCCGCCATGGCGCGCCGTGCCGTGGTCGCCGGCCGGAAGCCCGGGTCCAGCGGCGGCTCGATGCGGGGCGCGACCAGGTACGGACCGATATCCGCGACCACCTGCGCTCTCGTCTCCATGATGACTGGTCCTCCCGTCCCTCCGGCGGGTCAGCGCGTCAGCGTGACCTTGGTGATGTTCCTGGGCGTCTCGGTGTCGAGCCCGCGGGCACGGGCCAGGTGGTAGGCGAAGAGCTGGGCGGGGACGATGGCGACGAGCGGCGAGAGCCACTCGGGCACGGCGGGCAGGCGCACGACATCGCCGACGCCGGCGACGGCATCGGGGGCATCGGAGAGGACGAGCACGTTCGCCCGGGCGGCCCGCAGCCGTGCGAGCAGCGCGAGCATGCCGGACAGAGCCGGTCCACGGGTCGCCACCGCGTGCACCGGAAAGCCCGGTTCGACGAGCGCGATGGGGCCGTGCTGGAAGTCGGCGGCCGAATAGGGGTCCGCCAGCACGTACGCGAGTTCCTTGAGCTTGAGCGCCCACTCTCGCGCGGTCGCGTAATGGAGCCCGCGCGCCAGCACCGCGCACCGATCCTCTCGTGCGCGCGCCCCGGCGAGCTCCATCACCTGCGCCTCGACCTGGAGCGCCTCGCGCAGCGCGCGAGGCACCGCGTGGAGTTCCTGACGCGCGGTGTCACCGGCCGACAGCGCCGCCGACAGCATGGCGAGCAGCGCGATCTCGGCGAGGTACGTCTTGGTCGCGGCCACCGCCCGCTCCGGTCCGGCATCGAGGAGGACCACGTGCTCGGCCGCCTGCGCCAGCTCCGAGGACGGCTCGTTCGTGATGGCGGCCGTGAGCGCGCCCTGCCGCCGCGCGTCGTCGAGGACGGCGACGACATCGGGCGAGCGACCCGACTGCGAGATGCCGAGCACGACCGCGTTGCGCAGCCGGGGCGCGGTACCGTAGACCGACACGAGCGACGGCGCGGCGAGCGCGACGGGGAGCCGGTTGCGCGACCCGAGGACGTACTGGGCGTAGACCGCGGCGTGGTCCGACGTGCCGCGCGCGGCGATCAGGACGAGGTCGACGTCGCGGGCCCGGATGGCCGCCGCGAGCTCGGAGACGGGTCCGGTCGCGGTCTCGAGCAGCCGCTCGACGACCGTCGGCTCCTCGCCCAGCTCCGATCGCATGCTCACGGGTGCCCCTCTGCCTGCGCGCGGTCGGCCGCGGCGGTCGACGACACGTCGCCTCCCGCACGCCCCTGCTCCCTGAGGGTGACGGGGAGGCGACCGATGAACGGGGTCCGGCCCGACAGGGCGTCGGCGAGCGCCTCCATGAGCGGCGGCTGCACGCCGTAGGTGCACGCCGCCGCGGGGGCCTCCGGGTACAGCTCCACGTCGAATGGACCACGCAGGGCGACGGCCAGCACGGGCCGACCCGTGGCGACCACGGCGCGAACCGTCCCGGCCTGTCCCCTGGCGCCGAACGCATCGAACGTACCCACCAGGATCGCCTCATGGTGTGCGGCGGCTGCCGCGAGCGCGGCAGACTGCGAGGGAGTCGGATCCAGCGGCGATACGAGTTCGTCCACGGCGATCCCGCGGTCGCGCAGCGCGTCGGCCAGCCGGAGCCGGACGAACGACGACGTCTCGGCCGGCGTGAGGTCGACAGGCACGGGGGCGATCAGCGCGACCCGGGACCCCGGGCGCAGCGGCAGGATCCCGTCGCGGTCGCGTACCAGCGTGACCGCCCGTCGCGCGATCTCGTCGGCCAGCGCGCGGTGGTCCGCGCACCCCACCACGTCAAGGGGCGGCTGCACGGCGTGCGCCATCCACCCTCGCAGCGCCGCGATCCGAGCCCGGGCCGTCACGAGGTCGACCTCGGCCAGCGATCCATCGGCGGCCCCACGCGCCAGTGCCGCCAGCACGGCATCCTCCGTGTCGGGGTCGTGGACGAGGAGGAGCAGGTCCATCCCAGCGTCAACCGCCGCCACCGCCGTCGCCTCGATGCCCCCGGCCGCGGAGGCACCGCCCATGTCCATCGCGTCGCTGACGGTGACACCGTCGAACCCGAGCCGGTCCCGCAGGACTCCGCGCAGGATCGCCGGGGCGATGGTGGCCGGCACCGGCACTCCCCCGGTCAGGGACGGCACGCCGAGGTGGCCCGGTAACACGGCCCGCGCACCGGCGGCGATCGCCGCGCGGAATGGCACGAACTCTTCGGCCTCGAGCTCCTCGAGATCGCGGTCCAGGACCGGCATGCCCAGGTGGGAATCGCCCGTCGCGGCGCCGTGACCGGGGAAGTGCTTGAGCACCGCCGCGACCCCGGCCTCCTGGATCCCACCCGTCATCGCCGCGGCGAGGCGGGCCACCAGCCCGGGGTCGCCGCCGAACGGCCGCGTGCCGAGCGCCGTGGCGGACTCGCGGTGCAGCACGTCGCAGACCGGCGCGAACAGGAGCGTGCCGCCCATGGCGGCCACCTCGGTCGCGGTCGCGCGGCCGGCCTGCCGGGCAAGGTCCTCCGAGCCCGTCGCGCCGATCGCGAGGTTGCCGGGCCACGCCGTCGCGCCGTAGTCCACGGCCTGGAGCTGTCCGCCCTCCTGGTCGAGCCCGATCACGAGCGGCGGATCGCCGGCCGGGCGCGCCGCCTGGAGTGCCGCGCAGAGCTCGCGCAGCTGTGCCGGGGAGACCACGTTCCTGGCGCGGAACAGAGTGACGCCCGAGGTATCGCCGCGCGAGATCGCCGCCAGGACGCGTGGCGCCGGCTCGGCGCCCTCGAACGTCCGCAGCAGTCGCCACCCGACGAGCGCGCTCATCCCTTCACCGCCCCCGCTGTCAGCCCACCGACCATCCGCCCCTGGACGACCAGGAAGAACGCCAGCACCGGCAGGGTGAACATCGTCGAGGCCGCCATCGTCGCCCCCCAGTCGGTTCCGAAGTTCGTCTGGAACGAGACGAGCCAGACGGGCAGCGTGTACGTGTCCCGCATCAGGGAGTTGGCGTAGAGGAACTCGTTCCAGGCGGTGATGAAGCAGAACGTCGCGGTGGCGACGAGACCCGGCCACAGCAGCGGCAGGGTGACCCGCACGAAGGCGCCCACCCGCGATGCGCCATCGACCATCGCCGCCTCCTCGAGATCGACCGGGATGCCGGCGATGAACCCGCGCAGCGACCAGATCGTGAACGGCAGCGTGAAGATGAAGTAGATGATGACGAGCGAGGTGAGCTTGTTGTCCATCCCCGCGTCGCGCAGGACCAGGAAGAACGGGATCAGGAGCGCCTCGAACGGCGCCATCTGCGCGACAGCGACCAGGAGCAGGAAGCCGCGTCGTCCGCGGATCCGGGCGCGCGCCACAACGGCCGCGGCCAGGAAGCCGACCAGGAGGGCCAGCGCGAGCGTCGACAGGGTCACGAAGATGCTGTTGCCCAGGTACTCGGTGAAGTGCGGCGCGCTGATCGCGTGGGCGAAGTTGTCGAGCGTCGGCACCGGCAGGAAGACCGGCACGTATGTCTGGATGTCGTTCCGGTTCTTGAAGGCGCTGATCACCATCCAGTACACGGGGAACGCGAAGAGGAACGCCACCGCGAGCCCCGCCAGGTTCACGAGACCGCGGCGGATGATGCGGTTCACGCTTCCTCCTGTGACCGGATCATCGTCCGGATGTACGGAACGAGCACGATGAGCAGCAGCAAAACCATGACCATCGACACGGCGGCGGCGATGTCGTAGTGGCTCTGGCTGATGCCGACGATGTACGAGTAGACCGACAGCGTGACGGTCTGCCCGTCCGGTCCGCCCTGCCGCATCGCGTAGACCTGCGTGTAGACCTTGAAGTCCCAGATGATCGACAGGAACGTGAGCATCAGGATCAGCGGCTGCAGCAGCGGCAGCGTCACGTGCCAGAAGATCTGCCGCTCGCTCGCACCGTCGACCCGTGCCGCCTCGTGCAGCTCGCGGCTGATGCCGAGCAGCCCCGCGTACAGGCTCAGGGCGACGAAGGGGACGGCCTGCCACACGATGAGCAGGACGATGATGCCGAACGTCGAGGGGCCGGTCTCGAACCAGGAGTGGTTGAGCCAGTTGCCGAAGATTCCCAGGCTGCTGATCGCCCAGTTCACAACGCCGAGCTTGCTGTCGAAGAGCCACTGGAAGACGACCACGCCGGTGACCACCGGCGTCGCCCAGGCCAGGACCATTGCCACGGACAGCAGCAGCTGGACGACATGGCCGAGCCGCTCCATCAGCAGGGCCACGAGCGTGCCCACGACGATCGTCAGGCCGACGCAGGCCGCGGTGAAGAGGAACGTCCGGACGAGGATCGTGGTGAAGTCGGGATCGCCCAGGATGCGCTGGTAGTTGGCGATCCCGACCCACGTGGTCGTGCCCGAGAACAGCTGCTTCAAGCCCCAGTGCTGGAGGCTCGTCTCGACCAGCCGGAGCACCGGGTAGCCGAGCAGGAGCAGGAAGGCCACCAGCGTCGGCAGGAGCGCCAGGTACGGCAGGGTCCTGCCGAACGCCCGTCGGATGCGCATCGGCCGGGAGGGAGCGACGGCCGGACCGGGCACCTGCCGCGGGACCTCCGCCGCATGCGTCTCGATCACCTCCGTGCTCCCTCTCGTCCGCCGCGATTGCTGGCGTCCGAACGGCCTACTGGGCCGCGTTCAGGACGGCGTCGATCTTCTGGTCGGCCTCCTTCGCCGCATCGGCGATGCTGGCCTGGCCGGTGAGGATCTTGGTCATCATGGCCTTGATCGGGTTGTTGGCCTCGACGCCCGCCCAGCGCGGGTCGTTCGGGGTGAAGCCGCTGCCCGCGGCCGCCTCGGCGGCCTGGATCTTCAGAATCGCGTTGGCGGGGGTGTCCGGGATGTTCGCGGCGGCCGACTTGAGGGACGGGATCCAGCCGTTCGAGATGAGCATCTGCTGGCCGTCAGGGGTCATGAGCTGCTTGATCCAGTCGATGGCCTGGGCCTGGTTCTTGCTCTTGGCGGCGACACCGAGGACCGAGCCGCCCAGAAACACGGGGACGGTCTTGCCGGCGGTTGCGCTCGGGATGGCCATCACGCCGACCTGGTCCGCGGATGTGACGACACCCTTCGGATCGACGGCGCTGCCGATCTCCCAGCCGTTGCCGACGAACATGCCCACCTTGCCCTGCGAGAACAGGGTGTACTCGGGCGGGTTCATCTCGTCGTTGTCCTTGGGGCCCGTCGAGCCGGCGTTGTAGTAGTCGACGTAGTCCTGGATGCCCTGCATCGACTGCGGCGACTCGAGGTTGGCGGTCCACTTGCCGCTGCTGTCCTGGGTCGCCAGCGTGCCGCCCCGGTCCCAGACGTACTGGAGGAGCTGGTACCAGTTCTGTCCGGCGACATAGAGGCCGGAGAAGTCCGCCACGCTCGCGTTCTTCTGCTGCAGCGTCTTGGCCGCGGCGATAAGCGTGTCCTTGCTGGTGATCGTCGTCGGGTCGATGCCGGCGGTCCGGAACAGGTCCTTGCGGTAGATCAGCACGCGGTCGCCGGCGTAGAACGGCACGGCGTAGAGCTTGTCCTGGTAGACGGACGCGCTGTTGAGCGAGTCCATGAAGAGCTGGCCGTCACCGCTGTTCGAGGTCCCGCCGCCCAGCGCCTGGCGCTGGCTGGTGAGGTCCATCAGCGCGCCCGCGGCCTCGAAGGTGATGGCCTGGGTGTTGCCCATCTCGATGACGTCCGGCGGGTTGTTGCTCGCGAGGGCCGTCGTGAGCTTGTCGACGATGCCGTTCCACTGCTGGACCTGATAGTTGACCTTCCAGCCCGGATGGGACATCTGGAAATCGGTGTCGAGCTGGACGACGGTGTTGTCGTTCAACGAGCCGTTCATCAGCCAGACGGTGAGCGTGCCGCTGCTTGCGGCCTGCGACGCGGGCGCCGCTTTCGACGGAGCGCTGCTCGAGGCGGCGCTCGAACAACCGGTGAGACCCACCAGGGCCACCAGCGCGATCGGTAACAAACTCCTGGCTCTCACGCCACCTTCTCCTCGTTCGTGTCTAACCCTGTCGTCCGTGCCGGCGGCCGCACTGGGCGGCCGGCCATGTCGGAGCCCCGTCAGACGGGGCGCAAGATCGCGTCGATCGACTGCTGCGTCTCCTCCTCCCGCCCCCTCTCCCGTTCGTTCTCCCGGCCGGACGCGACCGTCCCCGGGCTGCGCGACGGTCGGAGGTTGAGTCCGAGCTCGCGCGTCATGAGCAGCGCGGATGCGCCAAGGATCACGATGTCGTCGATCCCGCCCAGCTCAAGCTGCACCTGTCGTGCCAGGGCGGGCAGAGCCCCGCGGCGCAGGGAGGCGCGGACGGCGTCCAGCCACGGCTCGCCGAAGGCGGCCATCGTGCCGGCCAGCACGATCCGGTGGACGTCGAGCGCACCGATCAGGCCCGAGACCGCGACGCCCAGACGCTCCCCTGCCTCCAGCACCACGCGGCGCACGCCAGGGTCGCCCTGGCGGAACGCCTCGACGGCGGACTCGAGCGATACGGGCTCACCGCGCAGCACCTGGAGCCGCGCCAGGACGGCACGGCTGCTGGCGACCGTCTCCAGGCACCCGCGACTGCCGCACCGGCAGACCTCGCCGTCCGGCTCGACGACCGTGTGCCCGATCTCGCCCGCGCCGAACCCGTCACCCTGAAAGAGCTCACCGTTCAGGACCAGGCCGGCGCCGACCCCGAGCCCGACCTTGATCGCGATGAGGTTGGCGCTCCGCACAGCGCCGAAGACGTGCTCCGCGAGCGCGGCGACCTGGCTGTCGTTGGCCACGTAGACCGGCAGGCCGTAGCGCGCGCCGACCATCGCCGCGAGCGGCAGGTTGCGCCAGTCGCGCTTGACCGCCTGCACCACGGTGCCGTCGGTCGTGTCGATGAGCCCTGGCGCGCCGATGCCGATCCCGACCACCTGACCGACCCGCATCGAGATCAGCCGGTCCAGCAGGTCCAGCGCGCGGTCGACGGCGGCCTGACCGTCCGCATCCTCCGAGGGCACCTCGATCCGGTGGAGGATCTCGCCGCGAAGGTTGACGGTCGCAGCCCGGAAGACGGTGTCGCCGAGGTCGACGCCGACCAGGAGCCGGGCGTCGTCGGGGACCTGCAGCAGGATGGGGGCCTTCCCGCCGGTCGATGGGCCCCGCCCGACCTCGCGCGAAAGCCCGGCGCGGATGAGGCGGTCGACGACGTCGGAGACGGTCGTCCGGGTCAGGCCCGTCCGGCGAGCCACCTCCGCACGGCTGACCGGCCCATCGTCATAGATGGTGGCCAGCACGAGCTGCTCGTTGTGCTCGCGCGTCTCTCGCAGGGTCGCCTTGGGCGGTCGCTCCACCGCGGTCGTTCCGTCCCTTCTGCCTCGTCACCGGTGCCGGCCCCACGGCGGCCGGCAGGACACGCGGCCGGAGCCGACCGCGCCGACCTTGCGGCCCAGGTGGGACCAGTCACCCGGCGGACTTTGTCCATTTAGTGGACAAACAGAGGATACGGGCTTTGTCAATAGTCTGGACATAGGGGCTCCGCGTCCGGGGCCGTGCGTGGCCCCGGCAATCGGCCGCGTCAGTGGGTCGGCGTCCGGGCGGTCGCCGCTACCCTCTGGCCGAGAGGCCCGCCATCTGCGGCGGCTGGATCCCGTGGGTGGCGGCCCTGCTCACGGCGTCGGACCCTCGTACCACCGGCCCGCCCGCATGACGCGCTGCACGCGGAAATCGGCATCCAGCTCGACCAGGTCCGCCCGCTGACCCGGGGCAAGGCGCCCGCGGTCGGTGACGCCGAGTAGGGCCAGCGGGTTCTGGGTCGCAGCCGCCACGGCCCGAGGCAGCGAGAGCCCCGCCTGGACCATGTTCCGAACCGCCGTGTCGATCTCGATCACGCTACCGGCGAGATGGCCATCCGACACCAGGCGGCACTCGTCGCCGACGATCTCGACCTCCAGGCCGCCCAGCGAGAATCGCCCCTGGCTCGCGCCAGCCATCGAGATCGCGTCGCTGACGAAGATCAACCGATCCGGCCGCTTGGCCCGCCAGATGAGGGGCCACACGCTGCGATCGACATGATGGCCGTCGGCGATCAGTTCGACGAAGGCCCCATCGTCCGCCAATGCGGCCACCGCGAGCCCCGGGTCGTGCTGATGGACGCCGCTCATCGCGTTGAAGATGTGGGTCGTGCTGCGGGCGCCAGCGGCGTAGCCGGCCGCTGCGATCGCGTAACTCGCGTTCGAGTGGCCGAGCGAGATCACCACACCGTGCACGGCGAGCCAGCGAATGAGGTCGAGTGCACCGGGGATCTCGGGGGCCATCGTGATGAACCGGAGCCCGTCGAGCAGGTTCTCCAGGCGGCGACGATCTGCCCCGGCCGGCACCTGGATGAAGGCGGGGTTCTGGGCGCCCGTCTTCTCCGGGCTGATGTACGGCCCCTCGAGGTTGAACCCGAGTGGCTCGGCTCCGTCGCCAGGTGCCCGCGGGATCCAGTCCCGGACGGTCGCCGCGAAGGCGCTCAGGGTGTCGAGCGAGGCGGTCACCGCGGTGGGCAAGAAGCCGGTGACCCCGTGCCGGAGGAGCGCCCGAGCCATGCCCGAGAGGGCCTCGGGGCCGTCCATCGCGTCGTACCCGCCCCAGCCGTGGACGTGCACGTCCACGAAGCCGGGACACACGTAGGGGCCGTCGGCTGCGGCCCCATCTGGCTCGACGCCGACGATCCCGCCGTTCTCGATCTGCACACGCCCTGGGAGGATCCGATCCTCCAGAACAAGGCGGCCCGCGACCTGCTCTGACGGGTGAGGTGTTCGTCGATGCGGCATCGCTGACCTCGCGATCATGGGACGCACGCTGGTTGAAGGGAATGCGGCCTCATCGTACGTCTCCGACGTGCGAGGAATGGCGGTGGCCGAGGTGATGACCCATGTTCATCCCAGCCCTGGTCAACTGACGGGCAGGCGAGTCCAGGCGTTCAATGATGCCGCGCGGCCCTCGCCGTCCGTTACCGGCGTGACACATGAGCGCCGCGGTGTTGGTTCGCGGGAACACCGGGAGCGCGACGGCGGACGGTTCAGCCAGTTCTCGGCCGATCAGGAACGCGGCCCCACAGCACCGTTGCAGAGGGCACTGGTCGCGAACCGGTCAATGGTGCACGCTGCGCCACGGAGGTGGGATGTGCTCAAGAGGCTGTGCATCGGGTGCGGGGCGGTCGTGGGTCTGTCGGCCCTGTCGGTGTTCGTGACAGCCCGGACCATGTGGCGTCGGTGGGGCATCGATCGCGACGAGGCGACGAGATCGCTCCCGGGAGACGAGTTGGTCCGGAGCGCCGAGGCAGTCGACACCCGGGGCATCGACATCGCCGCGCCCCCGGCCGCGGTCTGGCCGTGGCTGGTGCAGATGGGCTACGGGCGAGCCGGCTGGTACAGCTACGACCAGCTCGACATGAACCATCCCAGCGCTGATCGTGTCCTGCCCGAGTTCCAGGCGCTGGCGGTGGGCGACGTCCTGCCCACCGATCCCGGCGGCGGGTTCGAGGTCAGGGTCGTCGATCCCGAACGCGCCCTCGTCGTGTACATCGATCGCGCGCTGGTGGGGGCCCAGCGCGCGCGCCCGGCCGCGCCCTCAGGCGAACGGCTCGGGGCCGCTTCGGCCAACGTCCGGGCAACTGGTGCCTACCTCGACCGGGCGGTGTCCGGCGAGTTTGCGGCGAGCTGGGCGTTCGTGCTCGAGCCGGGGAACAGCGGGACGCGGCTCATCGAGCGCTTCCGCGCAACGATGGCTCCGGCGCCATCGCCATCCGGTCGCACCGCGGTCGTTCCCGGGTTCGCCCGCTCGATGCTCGGGTTCGGCGTCTTCGTGATGGTCCGCCGTCAGATGCTCGGCATCCGGGACCGGGCGGAGGGTCGCCCGGTCCGGGCGTGGTCGGCGCGCTTCCGGCGCAGGCGAGCCGTGCATGGCGCCGGCCAGGCGGCCTGACCGTCGTGCTGCCGCGTGCCAGCCGCCCAGTCTCGCGCGCGCGGGCGATGCCCGGTTCTCCGGGGGGCCCACGTCGCGACCGTGGCGCGCTGCCCAGCGACGAGCAGGTCATCGTCCAGAGCCAGACCGACCGGCAGAGCACGCTCGTCGTGCGCACCGACCATCCGGCCTCGATCCTGCGTGCCGGTGACTCTGCCCTCGACCGCAGGCGGGTGCTGAGGGCGCAGCGGCACCCGGCGGCACCGTCCGAGCCGACGACAGTCGTCGGTCGGGGACCCCTCGCGATCTGTTCGGCACCCCCCACACCGCGACAGGGCGGGTCAGCGTCCGTCGCCAGGGTTGGCGCCTGTCTCCGGCCGCGCCAGAAGCGGCTCGCCGTCGAACGCCCACCAGGCGGGATGGACGAGGAACGTCATCGCGGCATCGCGGCGGGCGAACTCCGCGGCGGCCACCGCGAGCGGGCGGTTCCAGCGCCCGTGCGAGTCGGTCACGTAGTAGCGGTTCTGCACGAAGTTGGCCTCGTAGGCGAGCCCGAGCGACGCCATGGGGACCGGGCGCAGGTCGCAACGCACGGCACGCTGCGACGCCGGGTCGATCCCCTCGATCGTGCGCGCCGGCGGCCCGTTCTGCGCCCGGGGGGCCTCGACGAAGACCTCGCCGTTGTTGTACCCGAGGGCCCGGCACAGCGCATCTCCATGGGCGGACGTGCCGGTGATCTCGAACCCCGCCCGCCGCAGGTACGCAAGCTCGGCGGCCAGCACTTCGACCGGGTCCCGCCCGGTCCGCAGCGCGGCTGTGATCGCGTTGTTGGGCAGCCCGATCTCGTGGCCCAGGTCTCGGATCCGCGTCAGCGCCCGGAGGACGTAGCGGGACGGCGGCCCGTCGACGCCCTCACGGTAGTACCAGTCGGTGTGGAGCACGTAGTAGGTGGCACGGTAGCCGCGGGCCGCCTCCCACTCGGCGAACCGGACGGCGCCATCGACGTCGCTATCGGTGTCGTGGCGCAGTGCCACGAGCCTCGGCGAGTGCCCCTCGGGCGGCAGCGCCATGTACTCGCGCACCGGGATGACCGCCTCGGCCGCGCACAGGATGGCGTCGAGAGCCGCGAGGTCCTCGGGTCCGAAGGCGCGTCGGCGGGCGAGCACACGACGCCGCTCGGTGAGCACGGCGCGACGGAGCCCGTCGTGACGGACCTCGCCACTGATCCTGGCCACGGCGCGGGTCAGCAGGCCATGCGCGGAATCAGCAGCCGGAGCCGGAGCCGGCGGCCGCCCGTCGGCACGTGCCGTGGGCCCCGAGCCTCGTTCGCCCATCGTGCCTGCTGCGCGTCCTCCTGCACCAGTGAGATCGAGCCGGCGTACGGTAGCATGGCGACCCCGATGGCATCCTACCCGCCCCTCACCATCAGTTTCCTGCGCCGCGACACGGGCGATCCGCACTGCACCGCGTACCCCGATCGGTTCTGGGCGCAGTTCACCGCGCCGAGCGCGCGTGATCCGAGCGTCGGCCGCTACGAGGACGGGTGCTCGATCCTGGTGACGCCGCCCACGTTCGACGAGTACTGGGGCTCACCGCACGCGTACTGGATGCGCCAGCGGGTGCGCCGGGCCCAGCGGGACGGGTATTACTTCGCCTCCATCGAGCGCGACGCCTACCTCGACGACCTCTTCGCCATCAACACCTCGCTGCCGGAGCGCCAGGGCCGCCCGATGAGCGAGGCCTACCGGCAACCCCCGGGCACCCCAGGGACCGCTCCCCGAGTTCGGCTGCCCGCGCCACGCGCTCCGCCGGTACGGGGTGCTGCGCGACGGGCACCTCTACGCCTACGCGTGGGTCTACGTGATCGGGGAGATGTGCCTTTTCTCGACAATCCTCGGTCACGGCGAGCACATGCGGTCGGGGATCATGGCGCTGCTCGTCGCCGAGTCTGTGCGCGACCTGATGGCAAGCGCCGACCTGCGCTACGCCATGTACAACCTGCACGCCTCCGGCACGGACGGCCTGCGCTTCTTCAAGGAGCAGATGGGGTTCGCGCCGTATCGCGTGAGCTCGGTGATGGGAGACGGGACCGACGCGGAGCGGCTGGCCGAGCGGGCCGGGTCAATCGAGGCCGCCGAGGCCGCACTCCGGGCGGCCGGGCAGCGGAGCTCACCGGCAGGCAGCGCCGCGTTCGGGAACAGGGCACTCGGCCGGCTCGCGCGCCGGGTGGGGCGGCTGGTCTCCCGAGGCTGATCCGGTGGAGGACCCCGCCGCAACGCGCGACCTCATGGCCTGCCGGTCCGGGCCCCTGGGATCGACGGGGTCGGTGTCGAGCGGGTGAGCGGCACGCGTGCCCAGGCGGGCGGTGCGGAGCCGGCATGCCCCGGATTGGGCTCGTGCTCAGCCCTTCAGGTCGGGGAAGTCCTCGTCCCAGAACTCGAGCGCGGCGCGCGTGAACGGCTGCGACCGAGCCTGCTCGTGGCCGCGCAGCTCGACGCGGCGGATCTTTCCCGAGATCGTCTTGGGCAGGTCGGTGAACTCGATCCGGCGGATGCGCTTGTAGGGCGCCAGCCGCTCTCGGCAGAACCGCAGGATGTCGCGGGCGAGCTCCGGCGACGGGCTGTACCCGGCCCGCAGGGTGATGAACGCCTTGGGGGTGGCCAGGCGCAGCGGGTCCGGACTCGGCACCACGGCCGCCTCGGCCACCGCCGGGTGCTCGATCAGGAT
>JAKAMV010000151.1 GCA_021812735.1 Chloroflexota bacterium
CGGACCGTGGCCCTGGATGCTCATCGTCTACCGCTGCGACGAGGCGGCTGACACGGTGCTCGTCCCGTCGATCCAGGACGCCCGCGAGGCCCAGTCGGCCAGAGGCAACGAGGACCGCTAGTTCGTCGGACCCCCCACCGAAGATGTCCAGCCCGCGGATGCGCCGCGCGCAGATCTCGGGCTCGGTCCTGCCCCAAGGGCAGATGCCGTCGCATGTGCGGGGCTCAAGATGTCGTCCGCGTGCGAGCGCCCTCATGGCACGCTGACCCAAGGACCTTCCATCGGCGCAGATTCCAAGACGGAGTATCCTGCGCGCACGGCTGCATCGCCGCTGGGGGGCGGTGGGCCGTGAAGTGTGGAGGGGGTCTTCATGTACCGCCGTGTTCGCGCTCGACTCCTTGTCGGCCTGGCTGCAGTCGCCGTCGCGGCGGTGGCCGTGATACCGGCCCAAGCGGCCGGCCTTCCGTTCAGGATCAATGGGGCCTTGAGCCCGATCGATGGGCCGCAGTCATTCGTCGGCTCCGGCGTCAGGCGGTTCACCGCCGCCCAGACGCCGCTCAACTTCACCTTTGTCCGCTACTACGTCCTCTCAGGTCGGAACCAAGCCGGAGCCACGGTCTACAGCTTTGACCTGGAGGCGACCGACGGTGTCATCGTCGCGGCAACGGAGCTCGCGGTCGACCCGGAGACCGGGCGCCAGCTGATCGCAGTCGGCACGCCCACGGCGGCCTCGGTCTCGGCGCTGACCGCCTCGTCCGCGGGCGCCTCGGCCCTCGATTCTGTCGCGGCGGCCTCGCCCGCCGTTCTCGCCACGCTCTCCGCCACGCACGGGTTCTTCTCAACGTTCTGGACGGACCCGGTCGGGATCACCGTCAACGACGTCATCGACGAGGCGCATTGGAGCTACGACGGGTCGCACGTCAGCTCGCTCACGGGCAACGACAGCCGCCAGTGGCTCACGGGCAACGGCTGGTCGGAAGTCTCCCACTCGATCGGCGCCTACTACAACGGCGCTCACACCGTGGGCACCGTGTACACGAACGATCACTTCCGGACGTCGAGTTGGTTCCCGTTCCCGACCTGCGGCACGACCGACGTCTACTACAGCGCCAACAACGTCTACGCCTACGCCGATGGCCACGTCGGTGGCGGCGTCAACACATGGCAGACCGGGGCTTGTGGCTTCCTGCTGAGCTACACGGCCTTCGCCAGCCCGGGGTCCTAGCCGGCGGCACGATATGAGGGCCGCGATCCCCAGCTGGTTGCCCTGGATCCTGGTCGCGCTCGCGATGGGGGTGTTCCTGCTCGTCCCCGACGCGAGCGGCCCGGCCCTGGTCCTGATCTGGGGCTCGATCGTGCTCGCGGCCCGCTTCATCGTCAGCCTCCTCCCGGACCGCGCCGCCCGCCTCTCGGTCGACGCGTTCGCTGTCCTCGGCTGCTTCCTGGCCGCGTTCGAGGGCGGCTGGTACCTGTTGCCGGCCGCCATCGCCTTCATGGTCCGAGACTGGAGGGCCGGCCCAGCGGTGCGGCCATTGAGGGGCTCGGGCCCGGCCCGCCGGGAGTCGCTGCTCGGGATCGCGGCCGCCGCGGTCGGTCTCGCCGGCCTGGCGGTTGCCCTCTTCGGACCCTTCTACGCCTCGCAGCAGGCTACGTTGGCGTCGGGCGACGTCGTCGACAGTCCGCCCACCACGTCGAGCCTCATCTCGATCGGGCTGACGCCGCGGGCCGCCGCGGTCTTGGTGCTCGCCACGGCGCTGCTGGGCGTTGTCGCGGCCGCCTCGGTGACCCATGAGCGGACCGGACGCCGATGGGCGCGAACGGTGCTCGGCGCAGCTGTCTTGGGGCTCGCAGCCATCGCCCTGGCCGGGGCCCTCACGATCGGGGCGCTCCTGCTGCCCGCGGTCGTCTGCGGGCTCGCCGCCTGGGCGTTGGGCGGGAGGCGAACGCCCAGCGAGTCGTAGGGGCTTCGCCGATCAGACGGCAATGACCGTGATGCGCGTCGCGGCACCGCTGGCCTCCACGAGACGGGCGATGTCGCCCGGGTCGGACGTGAGGATGATGGCCGGCAGGGAGGCCGCAGCCTCAGCGACCACGATCGCGTCCACAACGTCGTCCACCCCCGAGATCGCGCGCAGCTCGCCGGCCTCCCGCGCCCGTGTGGCGGTCGTGTCGATGAGGAGGTCGACGGCGTTGACGACGCGGTCGATGTGCGCGTGGTCCCTGCGGCCGCTGTGGACTTCGGCGAGGACCGGCGTCGGGATGACGACGATCCAGCCGCTGCGCCGCGCCCGTTCGAGCACTGCGCGAGCCCTTTCAGAGCCCTCCGCGATCGCCGAGACGCCTCCAGCGTCCAGAACGACGCAGCCCCGCTCGGCGGTCAGCGCGGCCACTCCATCTCGGCGACCTCGCGACGGGCCGCCTCAGAAATCGGGCCGAACTCGACCTCGAGATCGCGCTCCAGGTCCGCAAGGCGGTCGAACTGGAGCTGGCGCCGGAGCGCGGCGTCGAGGTACCGCGAGAAGCCCCGCTCGCCCACGCGGCTCTTCGCCTCGATGACGAGCTCCTCCGTGAGCGTGGTGGACACCTTTGTCGTGCTCATGGCCGTATCCTACCGACAGTAGGATGAGCGTCAAGGGGATGCGGCGCGGGCGGCCTCAAGCGGCGCGTGAGCGGTTCGGGTCATCCTGCGGCCATGAGGTCTGCCGCCGACCGGACCGCCTATGCTAGAGCCGCACAATATGTGCACTATCGTGCCGATAGGTGACGACATGGCGGACAAGCGCCCGACCAGGTTCAACGTCGTGCTGGACGAGGAGCACGCGGCCCGCCTCTGCGTGCTGGCCGAGCGCAGCTACCTCCAGCCGGGGGCGCTCGCGCGCTCTCTCCTGTCGGGGGCGATCGACGCGATGGAGCCCGACCCGAGGACGGTGACGGCGATCCTCGACGCCATCCCGGGCGCCTGGGAATCCGTCCAGCGGGGCGAGGCGGAGTACGCGGCTGGGCTCGGCATTCCGCTCGAGGAGTTCGCCAAGCTGGACCTCGCGTAGTGGTGGCGCGAATCACCGTCCCTCCCGAAGCCGAGCGACAGCTGCGGAGGCTCGTGTCCACGCGATCGCTGCCCGCCTCCGCGCCACGCCGCCTCGAGCTTCGGCTCAGGAGGGTGGCCGAGTTCCCTTTGCTCGGCCGACCCCTCGACGGGCGCTGGGCCGGCCACCGCTTCGTGCACGGACCGTGGCCCTGGATGCTCATCGTCTACCGCTGCGACGAGGCGGCTGACACGGTGCTCGTCCCGTCGATCCAGGACGCCCGCGAGGCCCAGTCGGCCAGAGGCAACGAGGACCGCTAGTTCGTCAGGGCTCGCCGAAGATGGCGTGCCCGCCGATGCGCCGCCAGCGGATCCCGGGCTCGCTGCCGATCGAGACCCACTCGAACGTGGCCCGCCCGTCCCGCCCCGAGAAGCTCCAGGTCATCTCCCAGATCCGGGGCGCCCGCTCGACGGCGCGAACGCGGAGCTTCGCCGGCCAGGGGGCGGTCGGGTCGACGCGGCGGCGCTCGCACGCCGGATGGAAGCTGTCCCGGACGACCGTGCGGAACAGGGCGCGCTCCGCGTCCGAGAGCCGTCGCCAGTCGCCAGCGAAGGCGTCGGACCAGATGAACCGCATGGCGGTCAGGCGTCGAGCTTGGCGTCAAGCAGCGCGAACATCTCCTCGGGACCGTCCGAGGTGGTCACCCGGCCGGCGGCGACGTCCTCGTCGGCCTCACGCTCCATCGCCTGCCACTTCTCGGACCAGAACCACGACTGGTCGGCGGCCACCGGGAGGACCGCCCGGAGCTCGATCCGCCCGTCCTCCTGCTCGATGATCTGGACCTGCGCCCCGGGCTCGTCGAGGTGCAGGCGACGGCGGAGGTCAGCAGGGAGCGCCACGGTGCCGCGCGCCTGGACGGCGACGAAGTACGTCTTCATGCAATGCAGCATAACGGCAATTCAGCTCCGGTCAATCGGGTTCGACCCCGAGCGTGTGTCAACGGATGCTCTCATGCCCCTAGTCGAGTAGGCCCGCGGCGCGGAGGGCCGTCCCCGGGCGGCCGGAACGGAGGCCGGAGACCTGCGAGAAGCCGGCGCGATCGTCCCGGCTGACCAGCATCGAACCAGTGGCGATCGCGGCGGCGACGAGGTAGTCGTCGTCAGGGTCGGCACACCGGCGGGGTGCGACGAGTCCGGCGTCGGCGACGACGTTCGTCGACACGACCCGGAGCGCGTCGAGCAGGACGTCGGCGACAGCAGCACTGAGGTGCCCGACGAAGCTTGGATCCACGAGCACGTCACGCGCTTCGACCAGGAGCTTCTCCGTGAGGACGAGTTCCACGGTCCCGTGCGCGGCGGCCTCGATCAGGCGCCTCGAGAAGGAGGCTGGCTCTCGGCGACTGGTAAGGCCGGCAGCGAGCACCATCGCGTCCGGCAGGACCCGAAGCCGACTATCCGCGGCGGGCACGGTGGCGGCGGAGGCTCGCCGCGGCGCTGTCGAGAAGCTCGGCCTCACTTCGGGTGGAGCCGGAGGCTGCCGCGTCGAGGATCTGTCGCACGAGCGCGCCGTACGTCTCCCAGGCCGACTGGCGCGTCGTCCCGAGGGCGGCACCGATCGCCTCCCACGTCGCCCCGTGCGCCTGCGCCGCGGCGACAAGGCGGATCCGCCGGCCTGCCAACTCGTCCATCTGTCGCTCCACGGCGGCGAGCTCCTTGAGGTCCTGGGTGGGGTCTGCGAGTGCCATACGGTCAGGCTAGCCTGACAGGCGCCGAGGGTCAATCCTGGGATCGCGATCGCGTCAGACGGTATCGGCCCGGACGTACCGGTCGCTTACGCGCCAGTGCCCGCTCGATCCGTCAGGTGGCCTCGATCTTCTCGAAGGTCCGGCGGAGCAGCGCGGCCGGCAGCGCGTCGACCGCCTCGCGCTGGGCCTCGATCGCACGTGTCATCGCGTCGATCGAGGCGAGGTCTTGTTGGATTGACCTGGCAATGCGTCGCTGGTCCGCGACGGGTGGCAGTTCAAGTTGCAGCGCCTTGAGTCGAACGGCAGGCAGGTGAGCGATCGTGGACTTGGAGTTCTCGCCGCTGAACTGGCCGGTGAGGGCAGCAGCCCAAAGCGCGTAGACGAGGAAGTCCGGGTCGAGCAGCCTCGGGTTGCATCGCACCCGATGCAGTGCCTTCTGGTAGAAGACATCGATGCGGTCTCCCCGCCATACGGCGGCCCGTCCAGGCTCGCCTCCTTCGCACACGAGGACGTCACCGGCCACCAACGTGAACTTCGTCCGCTCCTCGTCGTCGAAGTCCATCTCAAGGAGATTGTCGGTGGAGATACGCCCCCATTGGACGTTGGCATTGCGAAGATAGGGCGCGGGATTGAGGCCTGTCCTGGCGGCCGGCCCGAGCATCTTGCCCAGCTGCACGGCTGCCGCGTCGCCGAGCTTGACCCGACCGTGTCCGCCAGCGGCAGCGCGCAGAACGATCGCGGCGCGAAGACTCGCGGCACCATCGAGTTGCTGTTCGGTCCCTTGGCGCACGGAGGCGGTCGTCGCGAGTTGCTCCCCGAGTTTGGCGCCGATCCGACGCTGCTCCGAGTGCGGAGGCGATGGCACCTCGACCTCCAGGACTTCGTCGGTGCGGATGCGGGGCAACTGACCCGGGGTCTCATCGAGCGGGGCGCGCTCGAGGAACAGCGGACTTCGCATGAAGGCCGCGACGTATCGCGCGTCGAAGTCTGGTTTGGGCCGGAAGACGTACTGGTCGACCGAGCAGTAGCCGTCGAAGTCTGCGACCCAGACCTTGTTCAGGTACGGCCGCAAGTAGCCGTAGACGATGTCGCCGGTGTGGAAGCGGGCCTTCCGTCCGGTCAGGTCCTCGAGTCGGATCGGGAGGCTGCCGATGCGGCGACCCGTGTTCGGCTCGATGTGCTCAAGGCCGACGAACGTGGCCTCCCCGCGCGGGTTGTCGCGTGGATGGACGATCTCGTTCCGGAGTTCGATCGCCTCACGCAGCGGGACCGTCCTCACGCTGCGAAGAGCCTTTCCTTCGTGGCGCGCAGGATCTCCGCCGCGGAGCCCACCACCTTGAGCGCAGCGAGGCCGCCCGCGGTCACCACCTCGGGCGTCTTGAGCACGCCGGGGTTCTCCATCTCCTCGGTGCCGGCGCGGGCGAACTGACGCGCCAAAGCCCGGAGCGTGGCGGCCGTCGCCTCGGGGAGGGAGGCCAGCCAGGCGGCGGCCTTGTAGTCGAACGCGGCGGCGCGGGCGGCGCGGGTCTTGCCCTCGAGGCCGTAGGCGAGCTCGGCGAGGACGTCGTAGAGGTCGAAGTCCTCGAGCGCCTCCACCTTGCGGATCAGCGGGGCGGAGCGGCCGCCGTCGGGCAGGGCGGCGACGAGGTCGTGGCGCAGCGCAGGCGCCACCCAGGCGGCGCGGAAGTCCTCGAGCGTGGCGGCCCGGGCGAGCAGCGACGACGCCACGCGCTCCTTGTACTCCTCGAGCGAGACCGCGCGGGCGACGCCGTCGACGGTGGTGACGATCGCGACCCCGGCCGGCTCCACGCGGACGTCGATCCCCTGGACCGTGAGCACCCGCTCGGCTTCGGCCTCGGGCGCCTCCGCCGACGGCTCCGTCCGCTCGCTCGTCGCGCGCGTCCGGAAGGCCTCGCCCAGGAGCCGCGTCGCCGCGGTGTAGTCGTACACGCGGAACATCAGCTTGCCGGTGGGCGGGTCGAGGCGGGTGCCGCGCCCGAGCATCTGGTAGAAGGCGATGGGCGAGCGCACGTACTTGAAGAACACGACGTTGCGGACGCCGGGGACGTCGACGCCGGTGGTGAGCAGGTCGACGGTCGTCGCGACGAAGTGGCTGCGCGAGGCGCCTCGCAGGTCGGCGAGGTACTGGCCGCCCTCGCTCGCCGCGGTGCACTTGAAGGCGTACGGCGCGGCGGGCTTGCGGCCCTGCCCGGCGCACCAGGCGGCGTAGCGGTTGTTGAGCGCGATCGCGACCGCGTCGGCGTGGGCGTCGCGCGCGCAGAACACGATCGTCTTCTGCTCCGGGCCGCCGGTGGCGAGCAGGTTCGCGAGCAGGTCGGCGGCCATGGCCTCGACGCGGTCCGGCAGCATGATCTTGGCCTCGAAGCTGCCGGCGTCGTAGCGCTCGCGGGCCTCGCCGGCCGACAGCAGCTCGCCCGTGCGCGCGTCGGCGACGGCTGCCCCGGCCGACCAGAGGTCGTCGCGCTCGAGCCCGGTCTCGCGCTCCGCGAACGGGCTGCCCTCGAGGAAGATGTCGCGCCGCACGATCTCGCAGGCGGCGAGGTAGCCGTCCTCGATCCCCTGGCCGATCTCGTACTCGTATACGGGCTCGCCGAAGTGCCGCAGGTTGTCGGCGGTGATCTGCTCGTCCGCGAGCGCGGGGGCGGAGCGGCCGTAGTCGAGCGTGCGCGGCGTGGCCGTCAGGCCGATCTGCACGGCGTTCGGGTTCCGGGTCAGCACCTCGGACCACTTGCCCCACGCCGAGCGGTGGCACTCGTCGATGACGATGTGGCTGAAGTAGTCGGGCGGGTAGCTGGCCTCGAGGAAGGTGGCGTCGGCGTCGTCGCTGTCGACGCCCAGCGTCTGGTAGGTGGCGACGACGATGCGCGCGTTCTTCTCCGGGTTGCGGCCCGACGCGGCCGCGGCGTCGTTGCCGAAGGCGTTCTGGAGGGCGTTGAGCGCCTGGGCGCGCAGCTCGTCGCGGTCGACGACGAAGAGGGCGCGGCGGAGCTGCCCCGCGTCCGCGATCCGGCGCAGCAGGTTGACCGCGATCCAGGTCTTGCCCGAGCCCGTGGCGAGGCTGAGGAGGACGCGCTTGTCGCCCCTCGCGATCTTCTCCAGCGCCGCGCGAATCGCCGCGTCCTGGTAGTAGCGGCGGCTGGCCTCGCCGCCCCGGTACGGCTTGAGCAGCGGGCGCGCCAGCTCGTGGTCGAGCGTCAGCCCGACGGCGTCCTCGTACAGCGTTTGGAGCTCCTGCGGGGTGGGGAAGTCGGCCATCGGGCGGGTCTGGCTGGTCACGCCCGTCCGACTGTCGAACAGCACCCACTGGTGACCGTTAGTCGCCGCCACGAACGGCACGTGGAGGCGGCGACAGGCGAGGTAGCCCTTCGCCTGGTCGAGCCCGTACGCCGGGTGCCTGCCCTCGCTCTTCGCCTCGAGCACCGCCACCGCCACCGGCTGGTCGCCCGGCTTCGGCCTGACCCGGAGCGTGTAGTCCGTCCGCCCGATCGTGTTCCGCCGGGGCCGCCCGTCGACGATCTCGACCGTCCCGAGCGTCTCCTCGCGCCGGATCAGGTCCTCGGACCACCCGCGGGCGTGCAGGGCAGGATCGATCAGCTGGATGCGCGTCTGCGCCTCGTCGCGGAAAGCCCCCTCGGTGGCCACTTCCGAACTGTAGCGGAGCGGGGCCTGATGAGTCGGTAGGTCTGATCGCCACTGCGTCCGGCCTGTGGCGTTGCGACCCGCCGTCGACAGTGTCGCGACTACCTGCGACGCGAAGCCGGTCGCCTCGCCACCGAGGTATTCGGTCCTACGGTCACGATCACGCGTTGCCCGATCCCGACCGACTGCCGGACCCGAACCGTAATACGAACCACCAGACGAGGAACACGGTCACCGTGGGCTCCAGCGACGGTCGAGACGTACTCGTGGATTCGTTTGGGTACTTGAACGCGAGGCCGCCAACTGCAAGCCCGGGGATAGCAAGAAACGCCGTCACATCGCGGACGACTGGCACCAGGGTGTAGAGCAGCGACGCTCCCATGACGGCCATGATCGCTGTGGTGGCCGAGCCTCGCGGAGACCCGAAGAGCGTGAGCACGACCCTTCGGGTCATTGTGGATGGCCCCAGCTCAAGAGGCATCGGAAGCAGACGGGCATAAGCTGCCCGTCCCGCTTCAGGAAAGCTGCGGGGATGGCCGCGCTCTTCGTGCCGCAGATCGTGCACTCCCAGTCAGCCCCCGGAGCCCTTCCGAGGGCGGCTTCGAAATCCTGCTCATGTACAGCAGTGAGCCGTTGACGCGGAAGGCTCTCCGGAGACATCGATGCGCGATCAGCTGCAGCCCGACGTCGACCCGCAGTTGAGGCACTTGTAGCAGGACCCGTTGCGGACCATGATCGAGCCGCACTCGGCGCAGCTCGGGCTGTCCGCCTGGGCCGAGAAGGTCACCTTGGGACCGCCGCCCAGCGCACCGCCGAGCGAGGCCGCGATGGCCGACAGGCCGTTGCCGTTCTTGGCCGCGCCGGAGCCGGTCGCGATCACCGCCAGCTCCTCCTTGACCACCGGGACCGGGATCGAGACGGCCACTGGGGCCGTGGCCGCCGCCTGGGCGACTTGGCCCTGGCCCTTGGCCGCGTCGTCGGACGCCGGCGACGGGGCGGGCTCGGGCTTGGCCAGCGCCTCGGACTGGGCGGTCATGCCCTCGTCGGCCCGCGGCTGCAGGGCGTTGGCGGCGAACGGCGCCGGGGCGTCGGCCACCACCTGCGAGCGGTCGATCAACCCCAGGCTCGCCTTGTCCTCGTCCGGCAGGAACCGACTCCCGAGCCAGCGGAAGATGTAGTCGACCAGGGACTTGGCGATCGGGATCTCCGGGTTGCCGGTGAAGCCGCTGGGCTCGAACCGGACGTGGGCGAACTTGTTCACCACGTCCTTGAGCGGCACGCCGTACTGGAGCGCCAGGCTCACCGAGGTGGCCAGGGTGTCCATGAGGCCCGAGATCGTCGAGCCCTCCTTGGCCATCTTGAGGAAGATCTCGCCCGGCTGGCCGTCGGCGTAGAGGCCCACGGTGATGTAGCCCTCGTGCCCCGCGATCTCGAACTTGTGGGTGAGCGCGGTGCGCTCGGCCGGCAGCCGGCGGCGGTGCGGCCGGGTGGCCTCGACCTGGGCGGCAGCGAGCTGCTTGCGCAGGCGCTCGATGGTGGCCTTGTCCTCGGCCGTGCCCTCGGCGTCCTCGTCCTTCTTCTTGCCGGTGGACAGCGGCTGGCTGCGCTTGGAGCCGTCGCGGTAGATCGCGATGGCCTTGAGGCCCTGCCTCCAGCCCTCCAGGTAGACGGTCTCGATCTCCTGCGCCGTCGCCGCCTCGGGCATGTTGACCGTCTTGCTGATGGCGCCCGAGAGGAACGGCTGGACCGCGCCCATCATCCGGACGTGGCCCATGTAGTGGATGGACCGCTCGCCGTTGACCGGCTTGAACGCGCAGTCGAAGACCGGCAGGTGCTCGGGCCGCAGGCCGGGCGCGCCCTCGATGGTCTCGCGCTCGTTGACGTAGGCGAGGATCTCCTCCACCTGCTCGGGCGCGTAGCCGAGCGTGCGCAGGGCGTGCGGGACCGTCTGGTTGACGATCTTGAGGTAGCCCTCGCCGACCAGCTTTTTGTACTTGATGAGCGCGATGTCGGGCTCGATGCCGGTGGTGTCGCAGTCCATCATGAACGCGATGGTGTTGTGGCTCACGAAGCCGTTGGCGACGTAGGTCACGTTCGACGGCACGGAGAGGTCGTAGGTCAGCTGCTCCTCGCCGAGGGTCGCGGAAGCGACTTCGTCGTAGAAGTAGCCGAGCGACTGGGCGAGCTCGAGGTCGGCGGTGCGCTCGAGGAGCGCGGTCGCTGAACGCCGTGAGACCATGCCGGTCCGCGACAGCGAGAGGAGCATCGTGCGCCGCAGGTGGTCGTTGTCGGGCGCGAGGCGATCAACGTCGGCGCGGCTCACCGGCACGAGGTCGTACCGCGCGGCCTGGGGATGGTGCTCAGCGGCCGCGAGGGCTTCGCGCTTGCGCTCGGAAACGAACGAGACCTCGCGCAGGAAGCGGGCGCCCGCGCTGGCGTTGAGCAGGCGCAGGACGTGGACGGGGTTGGCGCCCTTGTGGCCGCGGCTCGGCTGGTCCATCTTGCGGGTGGTCACGTAGCCGAGCGTGAGCAGCAGCGTCTGGACCTCGCGGCTGAACCGATCGGAGACCGTCGACCACGACGCGTACCCGTTGTTGACATTGCCGTCGGCTTCGAACAAGCCACGGACGAAGGCGCGATAGGCCGCAGGGTCATTGGAGTACAGGACGGCGTCCGGGATGTGCGCCTCGTAGCCCTTGCCGCGGTGCTCGGTCGTGGGCGCGTGCTTCGCGAAGCCGCATGCCTCCCACCACAGCGCGAGTCGGACCGAGTCCAGGCGCACCTCGGTGTAGCCGGCCTTGGCGGCGGTGGCCGCGGCCAGGCCGAACAGGCGCCGGCCGAGCTCGACCAGCCGGGTCACGACGTCGTCGTCGCCCGCGGTCACGCAGAAGCGCAGGCCACGTGCGTGGAGCGAGCCGTCGCCCATGAAGTAGCCGACGAGCTCGGCGAGGTCTGCGGTCATCGTCCGCGGCGCGTTCGTCCTGTGGTCGGAGGTCCAGTAGGCCTCGGGCAGGGGCGGGAGCGGGACCTCTCGCGCCTCGCCGATCATGCCGCCGAGCATCATGGGGACGCGGTCACCCTCCCGGATGTCCGCGAAGCGTCGCCACTGCCAGTCGCCACCGCCGTCGACCACGCGCACGCGGTGGGTGGGCGTTCCCTGGACCCGGTAGCCGCGGGCGGTTGTCACCGTCACCACCGGTTCGGCGCCGTTGACGAAGAACTTGGTCGCCGCGCGAGGCCCATCGTCGGTGGCGACGCGCAGGTCGAGATCCTGCCACTTCTCCCCGTCGGGGTTGCCGAGGCCGCGCAGGCGGACCAGTCCGCGGTCGCTCAGGACGAGGCTGTCGCCCACGAGACAGCCGGTTGGCGCGAGGAGCGTGACCTGCGCGTTCCGGAAGCCGTGGGCCTGGCCGATCTCCAGTGCCTCGTCGATGGTGGAGCGGGCGGCCGTGATCATCTCGGCGGGGGCACTTTCCTCGGCGAGTCGATGGGCGGCGTCACGATGCATCTCGACGACGTGGAGGAACGGGGCGCGGTTCTTGTCGAACTCGACGAACGCCCCGCCGTGGTCACGGGCGATGATCGCGCTCTGCCGATACGCCTCGCCGTGCATGATCGCGGTCACGGCCGCGGCATAGTCGCGACCACGGTCAGAGTCGTAGCCGAGCCCGCGGTTCATCAGCAGCGCGCCGAGGTTCGCGTACCCCAGGCCGAGCGGCCGGAAGCGATGGCTGTTCTCCTCGATCTTCTGGGTCGGGTAGCTGGCGTTGTCGACGAGGATCTCCTGCGCGGTGATCGTCACCTTCACCGCGAACCTGAAGGCGTCGACGTCGAATTCGCCGTCCTCGCGCAGGAACTTCATCAGGTTCAGGCTCGCGAGGTTGCAGCTCGAGTCATTGATGAAGCTGAACTCCGAGCACGGGTTGGTTGCGTACTGCCGCGCGCTGTTGGAAACGGGATTCCAGTCGTTGATGATCGTGTCGTACTGGATGCCCGGGTCGCCGCAGAGGTGGGCCGCCTCGGCCATCTTGCGGAAGATGTCCCGCGCCTTGTACGTGCCGGCGGGCTGGCCGTCGGTGACCTCGTGGGTCTGCCACTCGGCGCCGCGCTCGACCGCGCGCATGAACTCGTCGGTCACGCGGACGCTGTGGTTGGCGTTCTGGAAGAAAACCGAGCCGTAGGCCTCACCGGTGAAGCTCGGGTCGTAGCCCTGCTCGATCAGGGCCCAGGCCTTCTTCTCCTCGTTGGCCTTGGAGTCGATGAAGTCCATGATGTCCGGGTGGTCGACGTCGAGGATCACCATCTTGGCCGCTCGGCGGGTCTTGCCGCCTGACTTGATGACGCCCGCGAACGCGTCGTAGCCGCGCATGAAGCTGACCGGCCCCGACGCGATGCCGCCGCCCGACATCTTGGCCTTCGAGCTCCGGATGGTCGACAGGTTGACGCCCGCGCCCGAGCCGTACTTGAACAGCATGGCCTCGGTCTTGGCGAGGTCCATGATGCTGCTCATGTTGTCCTGGACCGAGTTGATGAAGCACGCGGAGCACTGCGGCTTCGCCTCGATCCCGACGTTGAACCAGACCGGTGAGTTGAAGCTCATCTTCTGGTGGACCAGGAGATGCGTGAGCTCGGCCTGGAACGCGGCGAGGTCCTCGTCGGTGGCGAAGTAGCGGTTGCTCTCCGCCCATGCGGCGATGGTGGTGACGACGCGGTCGATCAGCTGCTTGACGCTGTGCTCGCGCTCCGGCGTGCCGACGTGGCCGCGGAAGTACTTGCTGACCACGACGTTGGTCGCGAGCTGGCTCCAGAACGCCGGAACCTCGACATCCTTCTGCTCGAACACGGTCTTGCCGGTCTCGGAGCTGATGCCCGCGGTGCGGTACTCCCACGTGATCTCGTCGTACGGGTGGACGCCTGGTCGCGTCCAGCGGCGCTCGAAGGTGAGGCCGTGCGTGCCCTCCCCGGTGAAGCTGGCGCCGTACGGGCCCCCGAGCCCGCTCCGGACCGCTGCGGCGCCCCCGGCCGCGTGCTTCGACTTCCTGTTGAGTTTCGCGTCCATCACCGGGACAACCTCGCGTGCCTGAGCCATCTGCTTCATCTCCTCCGTCCCCGCCGCCGCGGGAGCTCCATGGCGCCGGCGGTTCCGCTCGAGCCCGGGACGCAGATCCCGGTTTCCGACCGGGACTCGATCTGCGCGGTGCGGGCTCCGATCGTGCTGGTCTCGCGCCCACGGATGGGGGGTGAGGCGTAGCTGCGAGGCCGTCCGTCGGGTCGGGCTGGCCGGACGGCCTCCGGGTCCGTCCAGCAGCGTCTGCCGCTCTCCCGACGGGACCCTTTGACGGTCGTCCGGCGTCAGGGCGACTTGGTGAATCTACGCGTTCGCTGGGGCGAGGTCAAGCCTCAAACCACAAGATGTTGTGGTGCACCGGGCCACCGCATCGCAACATGTTGTGCGCGATGGCTCGTGGCGCATCTCGCCCAGATCCAAGCTCGGAGGCCTGCCGTCCACGCTCGAGACGAGTTCGTCCACCTGCTGGGGCCCGCGTTTCCACAGCATATCCGGGGTTATGCACCGCCTTTTCCACAGTCGTAACTCGAACGGCCGTGCGAAATGCCTCCCGGTGTCGTCGAGGCTCGAGCGTGCCTTGCGCGGCGGGACCGCGTCTGCCTGGGGCCGCTCGGGCTGGAGTGGCGCGCGCGGGGCCGCTCGGGCTGCGCTGTCTCGGGCTGGGCCGGGCTGGCGCGCGCTGGGCTGGGCTGGCGCGCGC
>JAKAMV010000152.1 GCA_021812735.1 Chloroflexota bacterium
ATGGACTTCGAGTTCGAGCGCATGTCGGGCGAGCTGGTCGGCGAGATCGAGGCGAAGGTCAACGAGGAGCTCCGCCAGGCGCGCGAGGTCCGCGTCAACGTCCTCCCGCGCGCCGAGGCGTTCGCGATCCCGGACCTCATCCGGACGAAGGTCAACCTCCTGCCGGAGGGGATCGAGCAGATCCGGACGATCGAGATCGTCGGGCTCGACCTGCAGGCTGACGGTGGTACTCACGTCGCCAACACCCGCGAGGTCGGCGGGGTCAGGGTGACCGGCTACGAGTCGAAGGGCCGCATCAACAAGCGGATCCGCATCGCGCTCGACGCGTAGGCGGCGACCGGTCTATCGGCATCGGCGGGGCCGATTCCCCCGCGAGATCGACGGGCGGCAATGTCGGCCCGGGCCCTTCTCAGAACGGCGCAAGAGTGCGGCGCTAGGGTCGTCCCAAGTCAGAACGACGGCCACGTCGTGCCGCCCGCAGCTGACCCGGCAGACTGCGCCGGTGTCGGACGGGCCAATGGCGCAGTGGCGGGTCGAGGGCTGCATACAGGGGGCGCAGCCTTCCTGGCCTGCCCGCGCGATCGGAGCAGCCATGCGTCTTCGCCTCATGCCTCCCGGATCAACGCCGGAATCCCTGCCCTCCGCTTCACGCCACCAGCCCTCCCCGCCCGCGCGCGTCATGGCGCTGCTGGCCGCCGCCGTGCTCGCGGTGGCGGCGTGCGGGTCGTCGGCCGCCACGTCCACGCCGCCCCCGACGACGTCGCCGTCCATCGGCGCGGCCGCCGCGTCCACCGCCTCGGCCGCGCCGTCTGACGCGCCGAGCGCCTCGCCCGCCGTCTCGGCCGGCAATCCGGGGGCCCTCGGCGAGCTCCAGCAGGAGTACGAGGCCGTCGTGCAGAAGGTCTCGCCGTCGGTGGTCGTCATCGAGACGAGCCAGGGCCTGGGGTCAGGGATCATCCTCGACAGCAGCGGCGACATCGTGACCAACGCGCACGTCGTCGGCAGCGCGTCAACCTTCACGGTCACGCTCGCCGACGGGCGCCAGTTCAAGGGCAGCCTCGTGGGCACGTTCGCCGCCAACGACGTGGCGGTGGTCAAGATCAGCGCGACCGGGCTGCACCCGGCCACGTTCGCGGACTCCTCGAAGCTCCAGGTGGGCGAGATCGTGATGGCGGTCGGCAACCCGCTGGGGCTCCAGACCAGCGTGACCCAGGGCATCATCAGCGCCCTCGGGCGCACGGTGGTCGAGCCCGGCGGCGCCACCCTCCCGGGCACCATCCAGACGAGCGCGGCGATCAACCCGGGCAACAGCGGCGGCGCCCTCGTCGACATCAACGGGAACGTGGTCGGGATCCCGACCCTGGCCGCGGTGGACCAGCAGATCGGCGGCGCCGCCGCCGGGATCGGCTTCGCCATCCCCTCCAATGACGTTCGCGACTTCGCCGACCAGCTGATCCAGAGCGGCAAGGTCACCAACTCGCACCGCGCCTACCTCGGCATCGAGGCCGCCGACGTCCTCGGCGCGCAGGGGGTCCTCGTCTATCAGGTTGTCGCCGGCGGGCCGGCCGCCGCCGCGGGCATCAAGAGCGGCGAGCTGATCACCTCGATCGACGGGAAGCCGACGCCGGACTCGAGCACGCTCGCCGTGGTGCTCGCCGGGCTCGAGCCTGGCCAGGTCGTGCCGGTCGCGCTCAAGACGTCGAGCGGGTCGTCGTCAACGGTGCAGGTGACGCTGGGCGAGATCCCCGGCTGAGCGCCGTCCCGCCCGCCGCCCACAGCCCTGCGCCCGGGCCTCCCGCCCGCGCAGGGCTGTGGGCGCAGCAACCTCCCGATCGCCGGGCGCTCCGTACGCCTGACCGCCGCTCGTGGCCACCCGAGCGCCGCCGCACGCGGGAGACGCCATGCCGCATCATCGGCCGATGACCGACTTCGTCGACCTCCTGACCGACCTCGACGCCCGCTTCACCCGCCTCCAGGCCGAGCGCGGCATCCCGGGCACGGCCTGGGGCGTGGTGCGCGACGGGAGGATCGCCCGCAGCGGCGGCGCCGGCACCGTGAGCCGCAGGGACGGCTCGACCCCGACGGCCGACCATGTCTTCCGGATCGCGTCGATGACCAAGTCGTTCACGGCGGCGACCGTGATGCTGCTCCGGGACGACGGCCGGCTGCGGCTGGACGACCCGGCCGCCGCCCACGTGCCGGCGCTTGGGGACTGGCGCCCGTACTCGGCCGACTCGAACCCCGTCACGATCCGCGACCTGCTCACGATGTCGAGCGGCCTGGCGACCGACGACCCGTGGGGCGACCGGCAGCAGGGCCTCCCGCTCGACGAGTTCGAGCGGATGCTGGCGGCGGGCCCATCCTTCGCCCTGCCGCCCGGCGTGGTGTTCGAGTACTCGAACCTGGGCTACGGGATCCTCGGCCGCGTGGTGACGAGCGCCGCCGGGCGCGAGTACCGCGAGGTGGTGCGCGATCGGCTGCTCGCGCCGCTGGGGATGGCCTCCACCGGCTATCTCGAGGAGGAGGTGCCCGAAGAGCGCCTGATGCACGGCTACGTCCGCCAGGGCGAGGAGCTCGTCCGGGAGGGGAGGGACCCGTACGGCGCCCTCGCGTCGATGGGCGGCGTCTTCTCCACCGTGCGCGACCTCGCTGTGTGGGCTTCGGGGTTTCTCGACGCGTTCCCCGCCCGCGACGCCCCCGAGGGGCCGCACCCGCTACGGCGTGCGTCGCGCCGCGAGATGCAGCAGGGCCACCGCCCCATCGGGGTGTCGGTCGCGCCGCACCCGCTCGATGCGGCGCCGCTTGTGGCCGCGTCCGCGTACGGCTTCGGGCTCGAGGTGACGTCGGATGCCGAGCTGGGCACCCTCGTCGCCCATGCGGGTGGATACCCTGGGTTCGGTTCCCACATGGCGTGGCACCCGGCCAGCGGGATCGGCGTGATCGGACTCGGCAGCCTGCGCTACGCCCCGATGCGCCCGGCCGTGAACGCCGCGCTCCGGGCGCTCGTCGAGGCGGACGCGGTGCCACGGCGCCGCGTGCGTCCGATCCCCGCGATCGAGCCGGCCGTCGCGGCCGTCGACCGCCTGGTCGAGGCCTGGGACGACGGCGTCGCCGACGGGCTGTTCGCGATGAACATGGATCTCGACGACCCGCGCGAGCGGCGGCGGGCGGCTGTCGAGGCGGCTGTCGCCGCGGTCGGCGGCCCGTTGCGGCCCGATCCCGACTGGCCTCCAACGTCGGCCACGCCGGCGCACCGGAGCTGGTGGCGGCGCGGCGAGCGGGGATGGCTGCGGATCAGCGTCCTGATGGACCCGGAGCCCGCACCGCGGCTCCAGTCGCTCAGCGTGGAGGCCGTCGTGGATCCGTCGCCGAGCCTCGTCAAGGCGGCCGAGGCCGCGCTCGCGGCGGCGGCTTCGGGTGCGGCACTGCCCGGGGATCTCGACGTCGCAGACACGCTTGACCGCGCGCTGCAGGCCCGCTCCGCCCGGGCCGCCGCCGCACGCTTCGGGGCGATGCGCCTGGGCCGGCCGGTGGCGGGCGACGGGGTCTCGAAGGCGACCTGGCGACTGGAGACGGATCGGGGCGGCGGGGCCCAGCTCGGGATCGCGGTGGACCAGCGGGACGGCGCGCTGACGGAGGTGTCGATCCTCGCGGCGGAGCGTTCCACGCCGGACGAGGCCTGGTAGCGGCGGCGGGGAGGCGCGCGAGCCGATCCATCGGGCGCGACCCGGCGACCTGGGCCGCCGGCTCGGCCGGCTCCCGCTACCGCCAGAGGTCCGGGGCGGTGACGCTGCCGCCGATCGAGTCGGCGAGACGGGCGAGAACGGCGAACCAGTCGTACCGGCTGGTGACCTCAGAGGCGCGCAGGGTCACGAGCCTGGCGGCCGGCACCAGCGCCGGCAGCTCCCGGTCGAGGATCGCCTCCACCTCGTCGCGGAAGGCGTCGTTGGTGGAGCGGACGCCGTCCGCCTGGAGGGCCACGTCGGGCAGCAGCCGGACGACCAGGTCGTACGTCTGCGACCAGCGCCGCACGAGGGGACCGGCCGCGAACTCGTCATGGCCGCCGCAGGAGCGCAGGTAGTAGGCGTAGTTGTCCATCACCCCGCGGTCTGTGGCGAGGACGTCGGCCTTGCGGGCCAGCTCCAGCTCCTGGCGGACCTGCGAGACGAGGACCCAGAGCTGCGCCTCGCCCGTGGCGCCCTCGTTGATCCCGAGTGGGTTGTCGCGCACCACCTCGCGCCCGAGCTCGACCGACAGCCCGGCGCGCTGCACCTCGGCCGCGAACGCCAGCAGCGCGCTGGTCTTGCGGATCCCGTGCGACCCGATGAAGGCGATCTTGGCGCGGCGCGGCCAGAGCGGGTTGGCGGCGGGCTTCGGCTTGCGGGGCATCGGCGACAGGGTAGCCCCGAGCGACCGCTCGGCGCCCGGCCCGTTGCAGGCCCGCACCAGAGGACTCGCCGGCGGTGGCGAAGCCCGAGGGCGCCTGGCCCGTCCCGCGTCAACGGCGACAACGCCAACGTCTCGAGCGGAGCGTACGGGACGATCGACGCGCAGGCCCGCAAGCAGGACGCGGGTCGGGTGGCGAAGCCGCGAGCGCAGCGGCGGGTGGCGGCGCCAGTCCGCAGTTCGGCCGGGCGAAGTGCCAGACGGAACGCGGCTGGGACGTACCGCCCGGCCACACGGCGGCCCGGATCGGCCGTCTTGGCGGGGAATCAGGACGGCCCCGGGGCGCGATCGCCGCCGGGGCCGTCGTTCTGCGCGGGTGTGGGTCAGAGCGCCTTCACAGCCGCCACCAGCTCGGCCAGGCCAGCCTTGGCGTCGGCGAACAGCATCCCCGTCTTGGGGTTCGTGTACAGCTCGTTGTCGATGCCCGCGTAGCCGCGGCCCATCGAGCGCTTCATGACGATGATGTTCTTGGCGTGGTCGACGTCGAGGATGGGCATCCCCGACACCGGCGAGCCGGGCCGGCGTGCGGCCGGGTTCGTCACGTCGTTGGCGCCCACGACGAGCGCCACGTCGCAGCGCTGGAACTCGGGGTTGACGTCGTCCATCTCCCAGAGCTCCGTGTACGGGACGTTGGCCTCCGCCAGAAGCACGTTCATGTGTCCCGGCATGCGGCCGGCGACCGGGTGGATCGCGTACTTGATGTCCACGCCCTTGCTCTCGAGGATCTCCGCCAGCTCGCGGACGCCGTGCTGTGCCTGGGCCACGGCCAGGCCATAGCCCGGGACGATGATCACCTCGGACGCGTAGGCGAGCTGGATCGCCGCGTCGTCCATCGAGACCTCGCGGACCGAGCCGCCCGCGCCGCCGGACACGGCGGTCGCGCTGTCCCCGCTGCCGAAGCCGCCGACCATGATGTTGAGCACGGACCGGTTCATGGCATCGGCCATCAGCTTGGTCAGGATGGCACCGGATGCGCCGACCAGGGCGCCGGCGATGATGAGCAGCGGGTTGTTGAGCACGAAGCCCGCCATGGCGACGGCCGTGCCGGTGAACGAGTTGAGCAGCGAGATGACGACCGGCATGTCGGCGCCGCCGATCGGCAGCGTCATGGTGACGCCGAAGACCAGCGCGGCGGCGAGGATCGCCAGCAGCACCGGCAGGCTGACGTTGCCCAGCCAGATATAGAGCGCGCCGAGGATCACGACGAGCGTCAGCAGCGCGGTCACGGCCTGGCCGCCCGGGATCCGCGTGGGCCGTGACGGCGTGATCCTGAGGCCCATCAGCTTGCCCGACGCGATGAGCGAGCCCGTGAACGTGACCGAGCCGATGACGACGTCGAGCACGGTTGCCACGTTGTCCTGGAGGCCCGGCACGGTGCCGGCGGAGACGTGACCGAAGTACTCGCTGATGGCGATCAGCGCGGCCGCGCCGCCGCCCACCGCGTTGAACAGCGACACCAGCTGGGGCATCGAGGTCATCTTCACGGTGCGCGCGGAGTACAGGCCGTAGCCGCCGCCGACGATGATGCCGGCGAGGACGACCAGCCAGCCGAGCGCGTTGAACGAGCCCGTCGGCGGCAGGATGAGCAGCCAGGCGGCCGTGGCCGCAATGGCCATCAGCATGCCGCCGGCCGACAGCAGGTTGCCATTCCGCGCGGTGGCTGGCGAGTTCATCCGGATCAGGCCCAGGACGAACGCGACGGCGCCGCCCAGCCAGATGAGCCGGATGATCTGGTCGAGGGTCGTAGAGTTGAGCGTCACGGTCAGCCCTCCGCCTTCTCGGCCTTGGGTGCCGCGGGCTTGCGCTTGAACATCTGGAGCATGCGGTCGGTGACGACGTAGCCGCCGACCACGTTGAGCGACGCGAACGCGACGGCGAGGAACGAGAGCAGGTACGTCACCGGGTCGTTGGCGCTGGTCGCGATGATCATCGCGCCCACCAGCACGATCCCGTGGATGGAGTTGGCGCCCGACATCAGCGGCGTGTGCAGCGTCGCCGGCACCTTCGAGATGACCGCGAACCCGCACAGGATCGCGAGCACGAAGATCGTGAACGCGAGGTCGATCGTCAGCTGGCTGCCGTTCATGCGTTGCCTCCAGCCGGCGCGGGCGCCAGGAGCTTCGCCACCGCCTCGGAGGTGACCTTGCCGCCGTGGGCGATCACGGTGGCCCTGGTCACCTCCTCCTCGAAGTCGAGAGCGAGGCTGCCGTCCTTCACCATGTTCAGCAGCAGTGCGGAGATGTTCCTCGCGTAGAACTGCGAGGAGGACGCGGGCATGGACGCGGGAAGGTTCTCCGGCGCCACGATCGTGACCCCGTTCTCGGTGACCACGGTGGCACCGGCCTCGGACAGCTCGCAGTTGCCGCCCAGGGCGCTGGCCGCCATGTCCACGATCACCGAGCCGGACCTCATGTTCGCCACCGCGGCGGCCGTGACGAGGACCGGGGGCTTGCGGCCCGGCACCTGGGCGGTCGTGATCACGACGTCCTGGCCGCTGATCACCGCGTTGAGCTCGGCCTGCTGGGCCGCCTGCTCCTCGGGCGTCAATGCTCGCGCATACCCGCCGGCGCCCGTCGCGTCGATGGCCGTCGTGAGCTTGACGAACTTGGCCCCCAGGCTCTCGGCCTGTTCCGCGGTCTCGGGACGGACGTCGTACGCCGACACGACCGCGCCGAGCCGCTTCGCCGTCCCGATGGCCTGCAGGCCGGCGACGCCGATGCCCAGCACGAGCACGTTGGCCGGCTTGGCGGTTCCGGCGGCGGTGGTCAGCAGCGGGAAGTAGCGGCCGTAGGTGTTGGCGGCGATCAGGACCGCCTTGTAGCCGCCCACGTTGGCCTGCGACGACAGCGCGTCCATCGTCTGGGCGCGCGACAGCGTCCTGGGGATCGCGTCGAGGCTGACGGCGGTCACGCCCGCGTCGGCCAGGGTCTGCATCAGCGCGGGATCGAGGAGCGGAGCCAGCAGGCCGATCACGACCTGGCCGCTGCGCAGCCGCGCCACGTCCGGGCCGGCGGGCTTCTGGACCCGGAGGACGACATCGCTCTGCGCGTACAGCTCGTCGGCGGACACGACCTTCGCACCGGCGTCCGCGAACGCCTGGTCCGGGATCATCGCGCCGCCGCCGGCGCCCGACTCGACGAGCACCTCCAGCCCGGCAGCCTGCAGCTTGCCGAGCGCTTCGGGCACCAGGGCGACGCGCCGTTCTCCGGCCGCAGACTCCCTGGCGACGCCGACCTTCATGGGCATCACCATCCAGCGTGGGGGGATTTCTCTAGGGTGGACAGGGGCGAGTGTACCGGATGGCCCCTTTTCGGCCTGCCACAGCGCCTGAGTTCAGAATCAGGGCGAATCTCCGCGCCAGCGCCGTCCCGTCAGGCGATCCCGTCGTCGGCGGACCGGCAGAGCGTCAGCTCGAACACGGCCCCGCCGTCAGGCCGGTTGTAGGCGCGGATCCGACCGCCCATCGCGATGGCGAGCTGGCGGCACACGAACAGCCCGATGCCGGCCCCGGCCACGCTGCCGGCGGTTGACGGCGACCGGTAGAAGAGGTCGAACAGCTGCTCGGCCTCGGACTCGACGATACCGCGGCCACGGTCGAGCACGCGCAAGGTCACCGTCCCGTCGTCCGAGACCGCCTCGAGGTCCACGGTCGACCCGGCGCCGCCGTACTTGGCGGCGTTCGCTAGCAGGTTCCGGAGCACCTGCTCGACGTACATCTCCTCGCCCTCGATCGACGGCAGGTCGGGGGGGATCCGGCACACGATGGTCGTGTCGGACGAGCGGGCGCGCTCCGTGGCCACCACACGGTCGATCACGGCGCGCAGCGCCACCGGCTCGTCGCCGACGTCGAGGCGGCCGCGCTCGACGCGCGTGATGACCAATAGGTCCTCGACCATCCGGAACAGGCGGTCGGCCTCGCCCGACACGTCCGACAGCAGGGCGTCACGGGCCTCGGGCTCCATCTCCCGCCAGCGCCGCGACAGCACGCGCGTCCCGCCGAAGATCGTGGTGATCGGCGTCCGAAGCTCATGCGACACGACCCCGATGAACGCGTCTCGCAGGCGCGCCGCCTCGCGCTCGGCCTCGAGGTGGAGGTTGCGCTCGATCTCGGCCATCTTCCGCTCGGTGATGTCCCGCGTCGTGCCGATGACCGCGACCGGCTCGCCCTGGTCGTTCTTGATGAGGCGACCGACGCCGAACAGCCAGCGCTCCGGGTCGTCCGCCTCGCCCACGCGGAACTCCACCTCGTACGAGCCGCCCCGCGCGAGGCTGCCCTCGATCGTCTGCCGGACCCGCTCGCGGTCGGCCGGGTGCACCGACCGGACCCAGGTCTCGGCGGGCGCCCCGTCACCGACCGGTCCCGCGAATGGCGGCGGCTCTGGCGTCCACCGCACCCGGTCAGCGGCCAGATCCCACTCCCAGATCCATGTCCCGGCTGCCTCAAGACCCAGCTCCAGGCGCTGGTCGCGCTGGCGCACGGCCTCGAACAGCCGTGCCCGCTCCATCGCGCCTGCACCGTGGGCGGCCAGGGCCTCGAGGAACCAGCGGTCGCCTGCGTCGATCTCCAGGACGCGGTTGAAGGTCACCGCGAGGGCACCCGTCGTCTGGCCCTCGAACGTCATGGGCACCACGGCCGACGCCTCGACGTACCGCGTCGCGCCGTCGCGCACGAGAGCCGGGTGGTCGCGGAGGCGGTCGGCCGCCGACGCGTGGACGATCGGCTGGCCGGTGCGCACCACGAGGGTCATGGGCACGTCAGCCTCGATCGGGACGCGACGCCACGCCTCAACGGTCTGGGCGTCGTAGCCGCGCGACGCCAGCATGATGACCTCGCTGCCGTCCTCCGAGCGGACCGCGCACCAGCCCTGCGGGGCGTCCATCGCCGAGCAGGCGGCGTCGATGAGCTGCGTGGCCACCTCGGAAGGCTCGAGTGACCAGGCGAGCGCGTCAGCCACCCGCTGGAGCACACGGCGCTGCTCCTCGGCGCGGGCCGCCGCGGGGAGGCGATCGGGCGGAGGCGTGCTGTCCACGGCCACGAGTATGCGCGGGCCCGCACGATCAGGCGCTGGGCGCGTGTCGGATAGGGCACCATGGCAGCGTGAGCAGCCCCGAGACGGCCGACCCGGCCACCGGCCCGACACCCGGGCCCGACGCATCCGCCCTGGACTCGCCGGCGATGACGCTCGCCCCGGAGGACGGGGACCTCGCCGGGCAGGGGCTGGCGGAGCACGGCTCGCCGCCGCACGGCGGGCGCCACGGGCGCGCGGGCGGGCGTCGGCGCCCCACCCTGTACCTCGCCGCCGCGCTCGTGGTGGTGCTGGCGTTCGGGTCGGGCATCGTCGTCGGGCGCGCCACCGCGCCCGGCATCGCCGCCCCCTCGTCGGATGCGCCCGCGGGATCAGATGCCGCGAACGCCTCCGAAACGCCCGCGTCGTCGGCCCCGCGCACGCCCGGATGGCCGCTCGACGGCCTGCCGTCCGACGGCCCGCTCCTCGGCAGCAGGACGGCCAAAGTCCAGCTGACGTACTGGGCCGACTACCAGTGCCCGTTCTGCGCCCGGTTCTCGGAGACGGTCCTGCCCCAGCTGGTGGCTCGCATCGCCGACGGGACGGTCGCCGTGACCCATCGGGACTTCGTGTTCATCGGCACCGAATCGCTGGACGCGGCCATCGCCGTCCGGTGCGCGGGCGAGCAGGGCAAGTACTGGCAGATGCACGATGCCGTCTACGCCGCCCAGAACGGCGAGAACCAGGGCGCGTTCTCCTCCCAGACGCTCAGCCGCCTCGCGAACGGGGTCGGCGTCGACGGAGCCGCGTACGCCTCGTGCACCCAGCGTCGCGACGTGCTCGTCGACGTCCTTGCCGACACGGCAGCCGGCGTCCGGGCATCGGTCTCCTCGACGCCCACCGTGGACATCCCGGGCCGCACCTTCCTCGGCGTCGCCGACGCCTCGGAGCTGCTGGCGGCCATCGACGCCGCGGCGACGTCCGGAACCGCCCCGACGCCGGCGCCGTCGGTGCGGCCGTCGGGCGACCCGTGGTCCGCCACCGACACGATCGGCAGGACGGCCGGCGCGCCGTCGTCGCCGGTCACGGTCGAGTTGTGGGTCGACTACCAGGCGACCGGCATGCCCGCCATCGCCCAGAGCCTGGAGCCCGAGCTCCGCACCCGCATCGTGGCCGGCACGGTGCAGGTCATCCTCCGCGACCTCGCCTCCCTGGGCGCCGAGTCCACGATGGCCGCGTCGCTCGTCCGCTGCGGCGCCGACGACGGGGAGCCGACGGTCTGGTTCGCCCACGACATCCTGTCGGTGGCGGCGCGCGGCGCCAACGCCGGCGTCTTCACGACGCGCAGCCTCCTGTGGCTCGGCGCGAAGCTGGGCTGGGACGTCGCCGCCCTCGACGCCTGCATGACCACCCCGGCGACGGCGGCCGCGATCAACGCCGAGACGGCGGCCGGGAGGGCGGCGGGGCTGTCCGCGGCGCCGGCGGTGGTCGTGAGGGCCCATGGGAAGGAGGTCGCGCGGTTCTCAGGCTCGTCGCTGGACGTGGCGAAGGTGCTCGCCGCCGTCGACTCGGCCGCGAAGTAGGACGAGCGCCCGTCCCGCTGAAACCTCGCGCGCGCGGGCGGCCTCAGGAGGGGTGACGGGTCTCCCCGCCCTGTTCCCCGGACGTCTCCCCGTCCGGCTGCGGCTCCCTCGGCTCCTGTCCCGCCGAGGGAGCCGCCCGTCCTCCCCAGGCCGACCGCTACAGATCCGCGACGCTGATGATCCCGCGACGGATGGCGAACTTGAGGAGTTCGGTGCGGTCGTGGAAGCCGAGCTTCTCCATGATGTTCGCGCGGTAGTTGTGGACGGTCTGCTCGGACAGGTGGAACACCCTGGCGATCTCCCGGTTCGTGTGCCCGACGGCGGCCAGGAGCAGGACCTCCCGCTCGCGCTCCGAGAGCGTCGTGTAGGCGTCCTCGGCGGGGGCGTCGGGGCTGCGCAGCACGTAGGTGTTCACCATCCTGGTGACGATGGACGGCGAGACGTAGGTCTGGCCGCGGCTCACCGATCGGAGCGCAGCCACCAGGTCCGACGGCTCGGCCTCGCGCGTGAGGAAGCCGTCCGCGCCCGCCTTGAGGGCCATCGAGAACTGCTCGCTGCCGTTCCCGCTCCGGCACTCGAGGGCGATGATCCTCGCTCCGGGCGCCGCGGCCCGGACCCTCTCGATCGCCTCGAACGTCGAGCTGCCGGGCGCCGAGAGCGGCTGGCACTCGGCGATCACCACGTCGGCGGGTGATTCGGCCAGCGTCTCCGGGATGGCCTCGAGGGTGCCCGCGGTGCCGGTCACCTCCATGTCCAGCTCGCCGTCGATGATCGAGCGGAACCCGGCCACGAGCATGGGGAAGTCGAAGATCGCCAGCTGCACCGCGATCTTCCCGCCGCCTGGCCCTGCGCCGTTGCTCCTCACCGCTGCCTCCGGCTCCCTCGTGGCGCCGGGCTGGAAGCCGGAACCCCAAGGTTACTGTGCCCGCGGTTGAGGGTCCGTCCTAGGGGCCATCTGTCGCAGAGCGCTGGACCCGTGGGCTGAGAGACGCGGGACCTTCCGACAGGCCACGGGGGCGGGTCCGGCGGCCTGGCGCAGGGGAGGGGGGAGCGCCACGCTCGCGAGCGGCCCCGACGATGTGCACGACCGGTTGCGGCCGACGGGCGGCGGGGAGGCGGCGCACGAGCGCGCCGGGCATGGCGGCCGGACAGCCGAGGTCTACCGGACGACCGGCCCACCGGGCCCGAGCTCCACGCCGGTCACCCGCTCAAGGCCCTCGTGCAGGGCGAACGCCACCCGCGTCTCGAGGTGCTCGCCCGGCGCCAGGTGCCGCGCGCGTCCCGCCGCGAGGGCGCCCTCGATGTCCTGCGGGCGGCTCGTCCAGGGCTCCATGGCGAGGAGCTGATGGCCGCGCCACCCGCCGTACACCTGCCACAGCCAGGCGTGCGGGAAGACCGACGGGTCGAACACGAGGGCGACGCCGCGGCGGGTGGCGGTGTCCGTGAGCGCCAGCCAGCCGTCGGAGAGTCCCGTGGCCCAGTGGCCGCCGTAGACGTCCGCCTCCCGGCCCAGGACCGAGGACATGTCGCGAACTCCGTCGCGCCCGGCTGGAGCCTCCACGCTCGGCCTAGGCACCGGCAGCGACGGCCACGCGTAGGTCTGGCCAACCACGCCCATGAGGGGCGAGGACGCCACGCCCACGACCATCCCCGCGTTGCGGGGCAGGTCGATGCGGTGTCGGGCGCCCACCGCGAACGCCGGGTGCACGCCCCAGGTGAACGGAAGCGGGCGCACGTCGAGGTTCTCGATCCGATAGCTCGCCCACAGCACGGTCTCCCCGGCCCGCAGCGCGAGCCGCCGCGTGAACCGGGCTGCCGCGACGTTGCCCAGCGCCGTGGTGGTGACGGACGCCTCTGAGCCGTCAGGCGCCGCGGCCCAGGACGGCGACCACGGCATGCACCACAGCTCGCCCATGTAGGGGAGCTTCTCGCCGTGCAGGGTGGAGAGGTCGCCGCCCGGGAAGATCTCGTCCCAGCCGCCGGACCACCAGTCGTCGAACCAGGCGCCGTACGGGGCGAGCCTGGGCGCCACGCGCGGGTTCCGCCACAGCAGTTCTCGGTCGCCCACGACGTCGACGAGGGAGGCCACGTGGCCTCCCATCGGCGGCACGACGATCACGGCGAGCAGCCCGTTGTCCAGGGCCAGCGCCGGGAGGCCCTCCCAGGTGATCTCCCGGACGGCCGCCGGGGTCACGCCAGCAGCACCTCGACCCCTGCCGCGCGGATCTCGGCGACCCGGTCGGGGTCGGCGCCCGCGTCGGTGATCAGCACGTCCACGTCGGCGAGCGGCACGATCGTGGTGAAGCCCTGCCGCCCGAGCTTCGAGCTGTCCGCCACGGCCACCACGCGCCGGCTCCGAGACGTGGCGACCGAGCCCACCTCGGCCACCAGCACGTGCGGGGTTGTGAGACCGGCCTCCACCGTGAGCCCGTCGCAGCCCAAGAAGATCGTGTCCGCCGTCAGGGCCTTCAAGCCCTCGATCGCCCCCGGCCCCACGAAGGCGCGGTACTCGGGCAGGTACAGCCCGCCGACCACCACGAGGTGCGGCGCGTCCCAGCCGCCGATCTCGTCCACGACGGGCAGCGAGTACGTGACCACGGTGATCGCGCTCGGCGACCGGAGGGCCGGCGGCATCTGCATGGCCACCTGGGCGACCGTGGTGCCCGAATCGAACAGCACGATCTCACCGGGGCTGACGAGTCGGGCAGCCGCCGTGGCGATCCGCGACTTCTCCTCGCGGTGGATCCGCAGCTTGGTGGCGAACACGCCTCCTGCCAGCTTGGCGGCTAGGCTCACCGCACCGCCGTGCACGCGCCGGAGCCGGCCGGCTCCCTCGAGCAAGATGAGGTCCCGCCGGATCGACGCGTCGGTCACGGCGAAGCGCGCGGTGAGGTCCGCCACGCTGACGCGCTGGTCCTCGTCCACCAGGCGCGCGATCTGCTCGCGCCGCTCGTGTGCTGACAAACCCGAGGGGGTACGCGTGGCGTCCAAGGAGAGGGTCATTTGTTCACCCCCATGGTCAGGCCCTGGATCAGGTTCCGCTGGAAGATGAGGTACACGATGATCGCGGGCAGCGCGCTCACCAGAGAGCCGGCCATGAGCAGCGGGATGCTCACCACGCGGCCATTCTGGAGCACGGCCAGCCCCACCGTGATCGT
>JAKAMV010000153.1 GCA_021812735.1 Chloroflexota bacterium
GCGAGCTGATCCTCCGGTTCTACGACGAGGTCTGGAACCGGGGGAACGTGGAGGTCGCGAACGAGATCTTCGCGGACGACTACGTCCGCCACGACCTGCGCCAGGCGAACGCGCAGGCGGGCGGTCGGGGCCAGGCGCGGATCGCCGCCGACTTCCGGCGCGCCTTCCCGGACCTGGAGCTGACAGTGGACGTCCTCGTCGCCGACGACGAGCACGTCGCCGCGCGGTGGACGATGGCGGGCACCCACACCGGCCGGTGGGGCGGAGTCGCGCCGACCGGCCGGACCGTCGTCTACTCGGGCGCGAACTTCTTCAGGATCAGGAAGGGGAGGGTCGTCGAGATCTGGAACCACCGCGACGATCTGGGCCTGCGGGAGCAGCTGGGCGTGGCCGTGTACGCGGGGGCCGTGCCGGGCGCGGAAGGCTGAACGATCCTCCGGGGCCGGCCGCGGTCGGGATCTCCCGCACGCCGGATCTGTCGAATCGCGGGCCCACCGATCGTCGTCATCACAGCGGGGCGGCACAGCCGCCCCCGATCGAAGGAGCAAGGCCGATGGCGAAGTACCTGCTGCTGATCTACCAGGACGAAGCGACCCCGCCTACCACGCCGGAGGAGGACGCCGCGATGATGGAGCAGTACAACGCCTACACCGCGGGCATCGCGGCGCAGGGCATCCTCCGCGCCGGCGAGGCGCTCGAGTCGACGACCGCGGCGACCACCGTCCGCGTCCGTGACGGGAGGACGCTCGTGACGGACGGTCCCTTCGCCGAGACGAAGGAGGCCCTCGGCGGCTTCTACATGATCGAGTGCGACGATCTGGATACGGCCCTCGCCGCGGCTGCCGGGATCCCCGGGGCGCGGACAGGTTCGGTCGAGGTGCGCCCCATCATCCCGATGCCGATGCCGGAAGGGGCGGCCTGACCGCCGGGGGCGCGCCCGGGGCCGACGGGACGGGCGAGGCGCCCGGGCTGCCTGCCGGCGAGGCGCCAGGGCCGCCTCCCGGGGCCGCCGCAGCGGACGTCGTCGAGCGGACGTTCCGCGACGAGTCGGCGCGTTCGCTCGCGACCCTCATCCGGATCCTCCGCGATTTCGACATCGCCGAGGAAGCGATGCAGGACGCGTTCGTCGCCGCGATCGAGCGATGGCCCCGCGACGGCATCCCGGATCGCCCGGGCGCGTGGATCGTCACGACGGCGCGCAACCGCGCCCTCGACCGGCTGCGGCGGAAGCGTACCGAGGCGACCAAGGTGGCCGAGATCGAGCGCGCCGCGGGCGCGGGAGTGGAGGGCGAGGTGCGTCTCGGCGGGGAGAGCCGTATCGCGGACGACCGTCTGCGGCTGATCTTCACGTGCTGCCATCCGGCGTTGCCGCTCGACGCGCGCGTCGCGCTGACGCTGCGGACCCTCGGCGGACTGACGACGCCGGAGATCGCCCGCGCATTCCTGGTCCCGGAGGCGACGCTCGCCCAGCGGATCGTGCGGGCGAAGCGCAAGATCGCCACCGCCCGGATCCCGTACCGCGTCCCGCCGGACGACCTGCTCCCGGAGCGGCTCGACGGCGTCCTCGCGACGATCTACCTGGTGTTCAACGAGGGCTACACCGCGACCGCCGGCGACGACCTCGTCCGGCGCGACCTCTGCGCCGAGGCGATCAGGCTGGCCCGGCTGGTCGCCGACCTCATGCCGATCGAGCCTGAGGCGGTCGGCCTGCTCGCGCTCCTGCTGCTCCAGGATTCCCGCCGCGACACCCGGACGACGGTCGACCGTGCCCTCGTCCTCCTCGAGGACCAGGACCGATCGCGCTGGGATCTCGGCGAGATCGAGGAGGGGACGGGCGCGGTCGGCCGCGCCATCGGCCTCGCTGCCGGGCGACCTGGACCGTACGCCCTCCAGGCGGCGATCGCGGCGTGCCACGCCGAGGCGCCGACCGCGGCGGCGACCGACTGGCGCGAGATCGCCGGGCTGTACGCCGCGCTCGCGGTCGTCGCCCCGTCGCCCGTGGTGGACCTGAACCGGGCCGTCGCCGTGGCCATGGCCGACGGGCCTGCGGCCGGGCTGGTACTGGTCGACGCCCTGGGCGCGGAGGGCGCGCTGGCCGAGTACCACCTCTACCACGCCGCCCGCGGGGACCTCCTCCGGCGCCTCGGTCGGCGGCGGGAGTCGGCGGCCGCATATGAGCGGGCACGCGCGCTCACGACCAACGCGGCGGAGCGCGACTTCCTCGCCCGCCGGCTCGCGGAGGTCCGGGCCGCGGGGTAGCCCGGCCGCGGGGCAGGGGGTCGCGCCGTGTCGGCCTCCCCGTAGGCTTTCAGGCGTCCGCGGCGTCCGCCTCGAAGTCGGCGACGCGGAACCGCGCGAGATCTTCGACGACTGTCAGGAGCCCCGAGTGGTCGTAGTCCTCGCGGCCGGCGACCCGCGCGGCCTGCATGAGCTGCTCCACCTCGGCCGTGGCCGGCAGGGCGACGCCGGTCTGCCGGGCGAGGTCGAGGGCGTTCTTCAGGTCCTTCAGGTGCAGGCGGATCCGGAATCCCGGGTCGAAGCGCCCCGAGAGCATGTTCTCCCGGCGCAGCTCGAGCACCTTCGTCTGGGCGAGGCCGCCCTGCAGGACGTCCGCGATCCGGGCGGGGTCCACGCCAGCCTTCGCGCCCAGCACGAGCGCTTCCGAGACCGCCTCGATCACCACGGCGACGACGACTTGGTTGCACACTTTGACGACCTGGCCGGCGCCAGCCGGGCCGCAGTGGACGATCGTCCTGCCCATCGCCTCCAGGATCGGCAGTGCTCGCTGGAAAGCCGGCTCAGCTCCGCCGACCATGATCGAGAGGGTGCCAGCGATGGCGCCCTTGTCGCCGCCGCTCACGGGCGCGTCGAGCATGTCCGCGCCACCCGCCGCCGCGGCCGAAGCGAGCTCCCGCGAAGTCGCGGGGGCGATCGAGCTCATGTCGATCGCGAGCCACCCGGGGCGCAAGGCCTCGAAGGCCCCGTCCGGGCCGAGATACACGGCATGCACGTCGGGCGAATCGGGCAGCATGGTGATCAGCACGTCGGTGCTCGAGGCGACGCCGCGCGCGGAGGCCCCCGCGGTGGCGCCCTCGGCGACCAGCTCGTCGACCGCGGCGCGGTTGACGTCGTGGACGGTGAGCCCGAAGCCTGCCTTCAGGAGATTGCGGGCCATAGGCCGGCCCATGATCCCGAGCCCGATCAGGCCGATCGTCGGTTTCGCATCCATCCCGTCTGCCTCCACGTTTCAGTGCTCAAGATCGGTTGGCGGCACGGTCTGCCGACCGGGATCAAGTCGGCTCGATCGTCTCGTCCGGCCGATCCTCGTTTGGCGCGACCGCCGCGAGGATCAGGAGCGGCTCGCCGCCCTGCAGGACGCGGATCGCGTGGCGCACCCCCCGTCGGGCGAGGAGGAACGAGCCAGGGCCCACCTCGCGCGCCGGCTCGTCGCCGATGGAGAAGACCGCCCGTCCCCGCACGACCTCGAACGTCTCCTCGGCCCAGGGGTGGAGGTGCGGGACCGTGGCGAAGCCCGGCTCCCAGGCGATCAGGACGACCCGAAGCCCGCTCGTCCCAACCAGCGGGACACGCCAGGGCGGCGGGCCCATCTCCTCGGCGATGGCGTCGAGGTCGACCCAGGACCGATCGGACGCCTCACCATCGCGGACGAACGGCATTCGCTCTTCCCTCCTGTCGGTCGACCCGACACCACTGACGCCGTGTGGCGTCTCCCGGCGCGGTGCTAGGAGCGCTCTCCGTGGAACGTGGCCACCTGGTCGGCGACCAGGGCGGGGGTGAGGCCGAAGTGGCGCAGGAGCGCGTCGTTCGGTCCCGCCGCGCCCCACTCGTCGCGCAGACCGATCCGTCGCACCAGGGTCGGCCGACGCTCGGCGAGCAACTCGGCGACCGCCCCGCCGAGCCCGCCCACGATCGAGTGCTCCTCGACCGTGACGACGAGCCCGGTCGCCTCGGCCGCGGCGAGAATCGGCGCGCCGTCGAGCGGCTTTATGGTCGGGACGTGGATGACGCCTGCGTCGATCCCGCGTTCCGCGAGGAGTTCCGCCGCCTCGAGGACGCGCCCGCTTTGCGGGCCCGTGCTGACGAGTGCGACGTCGCCACCGCCACGGAGCGTCACTGCCGCCCCAAGCTCGAAGCGGTGCGAGCCGTCGAAGATGGTCGCGGTCGCCTCGCGGTACACCATGAGGTAGACCGGACCCGGGTGATCGATCACTGCCTTGACCGCCAGCTTCATCTCCACGGCGTCGGCGGGATTGACGACGGTCATGCCGGGCATCGCCCGCATGATCGAGACCTCCTCCACCGGCTGATGGGTCTTGCCGGCCGTTCCGCACATCAGACCGGTGTACCCGACGGCGATCTTGACGGGCAGGCCCGGCTGGGCGATCAGGACCCGGATCTGGTCGAGGCCGCGCTTGGCGGCGAAGACGGCGAACGTCATCGGGAACGGAATGTGGCCCGTTGCTGCGAGTCCGGCGGCCATGCCGAACATGTTCTGTTCTGCTATCCCGACCGGGATGTAACGGTCGGGATGCGCCGCTTCGAACAGGTCCGCGCGAGTGGAGTTCCCGACCTCCGCGTCGAGGACCAGAATTCGCGGGTCCTCCTCGGCGAGCCTCGCGAGTTCGCGCGCGAAGGCTTCTCGAAGCGTCAACCCGGTTGCGCGGGCCCCGCGGGGCAGCACGCCGGCAGTGGATGCCCGTCGGGTCGCCATCAGATCGCCTCGAGTTCCGCGAGAGCCCTGGCGAGGTCCTCCGGAGCGACAGCGCGCGAGTGCCAGTACCAGCGGTCCTCCATGAACGAGACGCCCTTCCCCTTTACGGTCCGCGCGATGATCACGGAGGGCACGCCCTTCTTGGCCCGTGCGCGCCGGTAGGCGTCCAGCAGCGCGTCCACGTCATGCCCGTCGACCTCGATCACATGCCATCGACATGCCCGCCAGCGGGCTTCCAACTCGCCCGGCGCCCACGGCCCGAGACGCTCTGCTGCATCCGTCCCGGCCGGTCCGAACTGCGCCAGCCCGTTCGCGTCGACGACGGCGACGAGATTGTCGAGCTTGAGACGCCGAGCAACGAACGCGGCCTCCCAGATAGACCCCTCGTGGCACTCACCATCGCCGAGGAGCGTATACACCCGCGCGTCTTGGCCGTTCATCCGCTCGCCGAGCGCCATCCCGACGGCAGCGGAGAGCCCGACGCCGAGCGATCCAGTCGACATGTCAATGCCTGAAAGAACAGTCATGTCGGGGTGGCCTGGCAGACGAGATCCGATCGTGTCGAACGTGGACAACTCCTCGATCGGGAAGTAGCCGGCGAGGGCGAGGGTCGCGTACAGGGCGACCGACGAATGCCCCTTGGAGAGCACGAAGCGGTCGCGCTCGGGCCAGCCGGGATTGTCCGGGTCGACCCGCAGCTCGTGGAAGTAGAGCGTTGCAAGGATCTCCGCGGCCGAGAGCGGCCCGCCGACGTGACCGGCCTGCGCGTGTGCCACGGTCTTCAGCAGCTCCACTCGGATGAGCCGGGCCTTCTCCCGCAGTCGCGCCGATGCGTGGGCGGATGCCGGTTGAGTGTCCCTCGGGCTCGACGCCGGACTCGTTCTCGTCATCGGTCCTCGCCACAATCACGTAACGGATCGATGGGATGGTACCAAATCTGATCGAATATCAACATTGGCGATCGGCGCGCCCGGCGGGTGCGCAAGCGTCAGGGCTCGAGGCCGCTGATGCCGTCGACGAGCGCGAGCCGAAGCTCGTCCAGGTTGACGTGCGTGCCGGACATGCGGGCATTCGTCATTCGCGTACCGATGAAGATCCCGTGCCGGAGGTCGGCGCCGTCAAGGACCGAGGACGTGAGGTCGGTGTCGATGAGCGTGGCGCCGCGTAGGTCTGCGTCGCGGAGGCGCGCCTGGAACATCCGTGCGCGGGTGAGGTCGGCGCCCACGAGGTCGGCCCCCATCAGATCCGCATCGGTCAGGTCGGCGTCGGTCAGGTCCGCCAGGGAGAGGGTCGCCGAGCGGAGGTCGGCGCCTCTCATGCTCGCGCCGCGGAGGCTGACGCCGCGCAGCGAGGCTCCTGCCAGCCGCGCGCGGTCGAGGGTAGCGCTGGTCAGGTCGTAACCCGCCAGATCGGCACCCATGAGCCGAGCGTTCGCGAGGTCGGCGCGGAGCCCGATGTCGGCGGGCCGGGGCATCGAGTCCTCGGCCGGAGGCTGGGTGCGGGCGATGTCGGCGCCGCACTCTCGGCAGTATCGCGTCGGGACGCGGCGCGCGTCGCCGCAGGAGGGGCAGGGCCCGGGCGGGACGAGTGTCACAGCGAGATGCTCCTTTAGCCCTGGTTCCCAATCAGGTCCTTGACGGGCTGAGGGCCACCATCCTTCGGCTGCTGGTGCGGAAGACCTAGTCGAAGAGGGGACCCTCATGGCGCATCCTAGTGCCCGGCCGACCCCGAGGGACCGGCAACTTCTCGCCGATCGCGTCCGAGACGGCTGGACGATCACGAGGGCGGCCCGCGCTGCCGGGGATCAGCCGGGGTAGATGGCGGTCTTTCCGTCGTGGGAGAACGTTGACAAACGCGGCAGAGAGTTCGATAGTTGATCAAAGATAGCTCTCTGGTTCGCACCCGTTTGCGTGTCGTCGAGATACTTGGAGGAGCACAGCGGTGGACTCGACGGTCGGCGAGAGCAAGATCTCGCGGAGAAACGTACTCAAGGTCGGTGCCGCTGTTGGCGTCGGTGGCGCTGCGGCTGCGTTCCTGGCTGCTTGCGGCCAGAGTTCGCCAAGCAGCTCGGCGGCGCCGCCGGCGTCGGCGGCAGCCGCCTCGGCAGCCCCCGGCACGGCGGGGCCGATCACGGCCGACCTCGAACTCTGGTACCAGGACTGGGATCCGCTGACGAACGCCTACCAGGCGATCAAGGCAGCCGTCCAGCAGGCCCAGCCCGGGATCAACCTCAAGCTCACGAAGCTCCCGTACGAGCAGCTCCAGCAGAAGATCCTGCCGGCGGTCGCGGCCAAGAACGAGCCCGAGCTGATGATGGCCTACAGCTCTTGGCTCGTCGCGTCGGACATCGCGAACCTGTTCGCGCCCCTGGCTCCGGCGATCATGACCGTCGACGAGGCCAAGGCGCTCTTCTACCCGAGCGCGCTCACCGAGGGGCTGCGCGGCGACTCGCTCTACTACATGCCGTTCCTCAACGGCATGGGCGGCTCGACCTTCACCTACAACGCTGACATCCTGAGCGCAGCCGGCATCGACCCGGCGTCGCTCACGACCTGGGATGCGCTGGTCGCTGCGGGCAAGGAGCTCGTGCAGTGGAACGGCTCGTCCCTCGCACGCGCCGGCATCGCCTTCAGCCCGTACATCGCGTCCGCGTGGACGTCGGGGATCGCGCAGCTCGGCGGCACGTACTTCGACTCCAGCACGGGCAAGTTCAACCTCACCTCCCCTGAGGCGTTGCAGGCGCTGAAGAACCTCGATGACCTCCTCAAGATCCACAAGGTCGACGACATCAGCAAGGAAGCCCCGAGCCACGCCAACATGACGGGCTACGGCGCCCCCGACGGCTTCGAGAAGGGTCTCGCTGGGATCACCAACTTCGGCGGCTGGATCGTGTCGGGCTACGAGAAGACCAGCCCCAACTTCAAGGCCGGCGAGTTCGCGATGCCGCCGATGGGCACCTCGACGACCAACATCGAGCTGTCACACTCCGCGGTACACCTCATCTCACGGCGCATCACCGGGGACCCGAACAAGATGGCGGCCGCGAAGTTCGTCGTCTCCCAGTTCGCCTCAGCGGCCAACCTCGGCCCGCTGGCCGACGTCTACGGCGGCGCGATCATCTCGGCTCCGGTGGCCCGCGATCCGAGCACCCAGGCCCGTCACTGGGGCGAGTTCCAGAAGGACTACGACCAGTACGTCTGGCCGATCGCCACCTTCGAGCAGCATCACATCGCGGACTGGGGAATCACCACCGCCTGGCCCGAGCTGCTGAAGGTCTTCGCGGACAGCCAGCCGATGGACCAGGTCCTGAAGGGTCTCGAAGACCAGTCGAACCAGCTCGAGCAGACTGCACGCGACCGCCTCGGGCTGTAGCCTCCGCAGACCCCGAGCTACGAATGACTCGGCGGCGCCGCCCGGCGCCGCCGAGTCATCTCTTGGACAGGTGAAGTCGTGGCGAACAAAACGCTAACGGGCCGCGTGGCGGTCGTGACGGGGGCCGGGACGGGAATAGGGTTCGGCATCGCCGCGGCCCTTGCGGAGGCGGGCGCCGATCTCGTGCTCCACTATCGAGGGCACGGCACCTCGCTCGAGCGGTTCGCCGCGCGATGGGCGGCCGCCGGCCGCCGGGTTGAGGTTGTACGCGCCGACTTCTCGGTGGATCCGTCTTCGGCCGCCGACCTCGTCGACACAGCGGTTGAGCGGCTCGGCCGCGTGGACATCCTTGTCAACAACGCCGCCGTGACGACGGGGATTGCCTCCTTCGAGGAGATGACCCGGGAGATGCTCGACGAGACGCTCCGTGTCAACGTCGTGGCGACCTTCCTCGCGACGCAGGCGGCCGCTCGCCACATGGTGGCTGCCGGGAACGGCGGCCGGGTCATCAACATCGGGTCGATCCATGGACGTCAGGCCGCCCCGGGCTTCCTGGCCTACGAGGCCAGCAAGGGCGCCGTCCACTCCCTGACCTACTCGAGCGCCGTCGCTCTCGGGCAGTATGGGATCACGGTCAACTGCATCGCCCCGGGAACGGTGGTCGTCGAGCGCTACGAGACGTTGGACTGGGACGAGGCCTGGGCGCTCAGTCGTACGCCCGTCCAGCGGATGGGCACCCCTGCCGACATCGCGGCGCTCGTCCTCTTCTTGGCCGGCGACGAGGCGGGCTTCATCACTGGCGACACGATCTTCGTCGACGGCGGGCTGACCCGCCGGATGGCATTGGTCAAGTAACCTCCAGCGACTGGTCACGCGCACGGCCCAGGAGAGAAGCGACACACATGACGGCGCCGGGACTACGAGCAGGGGTCGGCCGAGCCCTCATCACGCCGCCCGTCGGGATGGCGATGGGCGGCTGGAGCAACCAGCTCCACGAGCGGTCGGACGGCAATCACATGGACCTCACGACGACGGTCCTCGCGCTCACCAACGGCACAGAGGACGCGATCGTTGCCGAGCTCGACATCTGCATGGTGACCCACCACCAGGCCGATGCCATCCGTGCAGCGGTCTCGGAGGCGACCGGGATCCCCGTCTCCCACGTCAGGGTCACCGCCACCCACACGCACGCCGCGCCTGTCACGAGCGAGGTCTCGGGGTCTGGCTGGATGACCGAGGGCCTCGAGCACATTGACGCCTACATGACGGTGGCGACCGACAAGATCGCCGGCGCGGCCCGTGAGGCCCGCTCGCGCCTGGTGCCGGTCCGCGTCGGCTTCGCCCGCGGCAGCTCCCCCCTCGGGGTCAACCGCCGGGCGGCCCGCCCTGACGGGGGAGTGCGGCTGGGCTTGAACCCTGCCGGTCCGGTCGACCACACGGTCCGGGTCGTCCGGCTCGACGACGAGGCTGACCACGCGGTCGCGACCATCGTCCAGTACTCCGCCCATCCGACGATCCTCGCCGGGGGCAACCGATTTGTGTCGCCCGACTACCCGGGCGTCACGCGGCGGGTCGTTGAATCGGCGGTCGGCGGTCGGTGTCTCTTCCTCCAGGGAACCCCTGGCGATATCGGTCCGTGTGAGACGTTCGTGGACGTCCTCGAGCCGGTGGACCGGCTGGGCACGATGCTCGGCCACGACGCGGCGGGGACGGCGATGCGGGCCACGGCTCGGCTCCACCGGCAGCGACCGGCGCGCAATCAGGACCCGTCGACGTGGCTGACGTTCCACGAGTACGAGCCGCAGCCGCCGGCCGACGGCACGCTGCGCGTCGAACGCCGGCTGATCGAGGCACCTGTTCGGGAGGACCTGGGCGACCCTGTCGAGCTGCGCACACGCACCAATGCCCTGCTCGCCGAGCTCCGAGCCGCCCAGATGCGCGGGGCGAGCGATTTCGAAATCCGCGAGCTGCGCGTCCAGACGAAGGGCGCGTCATTCCGCGCCGAGCGCGCCGAGGCGATTGCCGGTCGGGCGTCCTTCCCGCTCGAGATCCACGGGCTCCGGATCGGGCCCGTGGCACTCGTCGGGGTCCCGGTCGAACCCTTCATCGAGCTGGGCCTGCGGATCGAATCGCTGTCGCCGTTCCCGATGACGCTCGTGTCGGGCTACACGAACGGCTACCGCAACTACCTGCCCACAGCGGCCGAGTGGGCGCGAGGCGGCTACGAGATCGACAGCAGCCCGTTCCGCCCAGAAGCGGCGGATCTCTATGTGGAGGCGGCGTCAGCTGTCCTCAGCGCGCTGTCGGCCTAGGGTGAGCGCGCGATGACGGCTATCTCCACGTCCCGCGGACCCTCGGCACGTCGAGGGAGACTCGCTCGGGCGCCCCGCGGGATGACCTTGGCGATCGTAATCATCCTCGTCGCCTTCTTGCTGTTCATCTTCGTGATCCCGCTCATCCAAGCGATCTGGTACAGCCTCAACATCTACGACATCGAGACGGGCACATCCAGATTCATCGGGCTGCGCAACTACCAGAGAATGGTCGCGGATCCGGCCTTCTGGAACGGGTTGCGGGTCGCATTCCTCTTCACGGCGATCACCATTGCCGCGGGGTTCGCCTTCCAAACAACCCTCGCGGCCGTCATGACCTCGTTTCGGGGCCTGCCGAAGGCCGTGATCCTGACGACCTTCTTCCTGCCGGCAATCATCCCGAACCTCGCTGTCATCATCATCTGGAAGGCGATGTTCCGGGTCGACTTCGGGCTGTTCGACGTGGTGACGCTGGCGCTGGGGCTTCAACCGCTCCCGTGGTTGACGGACGGCACCTTGGCGCTCGTGTCGATCATCATTCTCACGGTCTGGAAGTACCTCGGCTACGGCGCGGTCATATTCATGGCCGGACTCAACGAGATCGGGCAGGAGACGTACGAGTCGGCCGCCATGGACGGCGCGGGCGCCATCCGGCAGTTCTTCTCGATCAGCCTGCCGCTGCTGCGCCCAGTCCTGCTTGTCCAGTTGGTCGCCAGCGTGATCACCCTCCTGCAGTTCTTTGATCCGTTCTATGCCCTCACGAACGGCGGCCCGTCGGGCGCGACGCAGACGCTGATCCTGTACATCTACCAGGAGAGCTTCCTCCGTCTGGACTTCAGCGGCGCAGCCGCGATGACGACGGCGCTCTTCCTGATCCTGCTCGGGGCAAGCGCGCTGCAGCTCTGGATCGGGCGGGGCCAGCTGCACACAGCGGGGAACCGCTGACGATGACCACCCTTCGCGCACGCCCCCGCATCCTCGGGATCCGTCTGCCGTCGCTCGGGCGCGCGGTCACGATCCTGGTCCTTGTCGTGGTCATGGTCGCGGTCCTGGTCCCGATCGCCTGGGCCGTGCTCGGGTCGCTCAAGAGCGAGACCGAGTACCGGGATCTCCCCGTCCACCTGCTGCCTCGGCACGTGACGTTCGAGGCCTATGCCACGGTCCTCGGCACCGGTGGCCTTCCGCGCGCGTTCCTCAACTCCGTGATCGTCAGCACGGTCGAGGTGCTCTCGGTGCTCCTGACGAGCTCGGTGGCCGGTTACGTCTTCGCCCGCAAGATGTTCTGGGGCAGGGACGCACTGTTCATGTTCGTGCTCGCCAGCACGATGGTGCCCTTCACGATGCTGCTGATCCCGCTCTACCTCCAGTTCACGAACCTCGGGATTGAGAACAACCTCTTGAGCGTCGCCCTACCGACGGCGGTCTCGGCATACGGGATCTTCCTGTGCCGCCAGTTCATCGGCGGGATCCCTCGCGACCTGTTCGAATCGGCAATGATCGACGGGGCGACCGACCTCCAGGTCTACCGACGGATCGTCTTGCCTCTCGCACGGCCCGTCCTGTCCGCCCTCGCGATCTTCACCCTCATTGGCAGCATCAACGAGCTGCTTTGGCCACTGGTGATCCTCAACGACCGCGACCTGTTCACGCTCCCGCTTGCCCTCGCCTCCTACGTCCGGAATGGCGAGGACGTCGTGTTCACGAACATCCTCGCGGCGGCGATCGTCAGCTCGATCCCCCTGGTCGTGGCCTTCCTCTTCCTCCAGCGCAACTTCGTCAAGGGCATCTCCCTGACCGGTCTGGGAGGTCGCTGACCGGATGAGTGCAGCTCGCCGGGGCCGCGCATGACGGGTGGGACGCGAGCCGCTGTCCGGATCTTCGCCACGGGGCTGGACCATCCTGAGTGCGTCGCGGTCGCCCCTGACGGGACGATCTGGGCCGGCGGCGAGGACGGCCAGGTATATGTGGTCACGTCCCAGGGGACGGTGCGTGAGATCGCCCGCACGGACGCGTTCTGCGGCGGGCTCGCCTTCGATCGCGACGGCTCGTGCTTCGTGTGCAGCACTCCTGGCCGGGTCCTACGCGTCCAGGCGGACGGTCGGTGGGAAGTGTTCGCGACCACCGCCGGGGACGAGCCGCTCCGAGTGCCCAACTTCCCGGTGTTCGCGCCCGACGGGACGCTCTTCGTGTCGGACTCCGGGAGCTGGGAGACGGCCGACGGCACAATCGTGCGCTGCTGGCCGGACGGTCGCACCGAGGTCCACCATGCGGGTCCATTCCACTACGCGAACGGACTGGCGATCGACGCAGCGGGGGAGTACCTGTACATCGTCGAGAGCGGCACCGCGAGCGTCAGCCGGATCAGGATCGCGGACGGCCCACGCGCCGTGCCCGGATATGTCTGCCCGCCGGGATCGTTGCCGTGGGTGCCCGACGGGATCGCGTTCGACGCCACTGGCACCCTTTATGCGACGACGTACGCAACGGACCGGATCTTCCGCATCGTCCCTGGAGGACTGCCGGAGATCATCGCCGAGGACCACTTCGCGCAGGCTTTGAACCGTCCCACGAACTGCGCCTTTGGCGGTCCCGCATTCGACCAGCTGTTTATCGCGAACCTCGGCGGCCGCCATCTCTCCGTCATCGATCTCGGGGTCCCAGGTCAGCCGTTGTACGCGGGACCGCGGCCCGGTGGCGGGTGAGGCGCTTCCGAGCGCTACCTCCCGGAGCCCGCTCGCGCTCGAGCCTTGCGGCGAGAGCGGTCTTGGTGGGCGAGCACGGCCAGGGACGTTAGGATCCGCTCGGCCGCCTGCTCCGTGTGGAGCCGGGTGAGCCGCTCGGCCTCCCTGCTGTCGTTGTTCTCGACTGCTGCCACGATCAGGCGATGCGATTCGTAGACTTGACCGAGCGAGCTCGGGGACCTGGGGGTCAGCGCGTAGATCCGGCGAGCCGAATCCCAGTAGTCGAGGATCTTGGCCACGAGTCCGGGACGTCCCGACGCGTCGTAGTGGCGACGGTGGAACTCGCGGTCCCAACGATTGAAGGCCGCGGTATCCCCCCCCGCCAAGGCGCTCTCCATCTCGGCCAGAGCCTCCCGAAGCAGCTGCTTGTTCTCGGGAGTCGACCGCTCAACCGCGAGGCGGGCCGCGAGGCCCTCGAGGGCGCCGCGGACCAGGTACAGCTCCTCGACATCCTCGGCCGAGATCTCCGCGACCTTCGCACCCATTCGGGGCGTGAAGGCGACGAGCCCCTCAGCCTCCAGCATCCGCAGCGCCTCGCGAACCGGCATCGCCGAGACGCCAAGTCGAGGGGCTAGGTGCGCCGGGCGCAGCGGCTGGCCCGGGGGGAGCACGCCGTCGAGGATCAGTTCGCGGAGCCGCTCGGTCACCGAACCCGCGAGCGTTCGGCGGTCCGCCGGTTCGCCCAAGGCACCATCGAGGATGGAGAGGTCTTCACGCCGAGGCACGGGATCCTCCGAGCGGTTGGGCGTTGCGAGCGCCGAGCAACCGCAATTCGTCAAGTCTAGTGGATACTTGATCACAACGGCTCTTGACGGTCCTCTGGAGCCCATTCCAAGGCCCCGCCCCCACTCAATTGGGTGTTGGCGGCCCGGCTTCGATGATCTATCATCTCGATACACGATACTTGATCACCTTTGAGGGTACGCCGTGACGATGGCCCGCCACCTAATGGTGGACTTCAACCAGATGAAGGCGTTCGTCAGGGACCCGCTCGTGCTCGACGTCGGTGACCCGAA
>JAKAMV010000154.1 GCA_021812735.1 Chloroflexota bacterium
GTCGATGAGCCAGTTGCTCATACCGCGCCCCTCGTGTCGTGGCCGCCGGCCCAGCCGGCCGCGGTGAACACGTCGGACGGGATCGCAGGGTAGACGCCGGTCGGCCAGTACGTGGTCCCCTGGGTGTTGAACTGGTCGAGGAGCTGGCGGAGCTGGAACGCGCCGTAGGAGGGCGTCGGTCCGCCGGGCGCGCCGGATTGCCAGCTCGCCACGGTCGGCCCGGGGCTGGACGCCTGCGAGAAGACCGAGCCGGCCGGGGCGGCCGACGGGTTCTCGATCGCGTAGTACCACTGCCGGGCGAGGGTGTACGTGTTGCCCGACGGGATGGACAGGTCGATCGGCGCCCCCCACGCCGACGAGCCCGACCCGGCAGGGCCGGTGGAGCCTGTGCCGGTGGCGGAGCCGGTGCCGACGCCTTGGGCGACCTGGGTCGCCGCGCTGACAATGGCCTGCGTTGTCAACTTGGGCGCGGCCGCTGCCAGTGGCGTTGCCGGCGCCGTCGCGGCCTGGGTCGTGGCCGCAGCTACCGCGTTGACCGTGGCGGGATCGGGTGCCGTCGTAGCGGTTGTGCCAGCCGCCGATGTCGGCGAGGAGGCTGCCGGGGCCGCGCTGAGCGGCCAGTGCACGCTCGACGTCGAGGCGCTGCTGGAACTCGCGTCCGCGAGGATCGAGGCGAAGGAATCGCCGGCGCCGGTGGAGCTCGACGTCCTCGAGGTGGCGTGATCCGCGGCCGCGGCCGGCACGCGGGAGGCAAGGCCGTCCAGCGCGCTGACGAGGGTCCGCTGCGTCGGATCGATAAGCCATGTTCTCATGCGGCAGCCTCCCGATAGGTGGTCCAGTACGAGCAGATTCGGTCGATGTAGCGCTGGGTCACGGGGTAGTCGGGCACGCCGCCCGCGGCGGCAACGGCGCCCTTGCCGTCGTGGTACGCGGCGAGGGCGACGTCGGTGCGTCCATAGAGGCGCAGGTCGCTCGCGAGGTAGCGGGCGCCGGCGCGCAGGTTCTGCACTGCGTCGAGCGGGTCGGTGACGCCCATCGACGAGGCGGTCGCCGGCATCAGCTGGCACAGCCCCTGGGCTCCGGCCGACGACACGGCGTCGGCGCGGAAGCCCGACTCCGCCCGCACGAGCGATGCCAGCAGCAGGGGGTCCACGCCAGCGCGCACGGCCGCGTCGCGGATCTCCGCGTGGTACGGGATCTGGGCACCGACTGCATCGAACTGGTCGAGCGCGGCTTGCGTGAGCTGTCCATCGGCGGCGGCGAGCGCAGAGGCCCGCGCTCCGGAAGCCGGCGGGGCGACAACGGCGGCCCTCGCGACGGCGCCCGGCAGATGGCCGCTGTCGAGCACGGGCAGCGGGTCAACGGCCTTGCCGTCCACGGTCAGCTCGAGGTGCAGGTGGGGGCCGGTGGTGTTGCCGGTCATGCCCACGCTGCCCAGCCTCTGACCGGCGGCCACCGTGTCGCCCTGACGCACCGCGAGGTCCGGCTGGAGGTGCGCATAGAGCGCCACGGACCCGTCCGCGTGCCGGACGCGAACCACCTCGGCCCCATCGGGGTAGCGGCCGGCGAACTCCACGGTGCCGGAGGCCATCGACCGGACCGGCGTGCCCTCGGAGGCGCCGACGTCGAGGCCGTCGTGGTAGTGGGCGTAGCGGGTGCCGTTGACGGTCGCCGGCGGCTCGAGCGTGCAGGTCGAGGGGCCGAAGCCCTGGGTGATGCTGCCGCGCACCGGCCACACCACGGCGCCGGGCGCCGATCCCCCAGCGGCCGCCAGGCGCGACAGCCCCGCCATCGCGCTGGTGCCTGCGGGCGTGGCGACCGGCGCCGCGCCGGCGACCCACGGGATGGCCCACGCGGAGGCGTCCCCGCCCGACGTCACCACCCCGCCGGCCGACGTGGACGCCAGCACCGACGCGAAGGTCCCGCCGAGGGCCGACCCCGCCGTGGGCTGCGCCGGCGACCCGCCGATCGCACGCGGCCCGATCAGGCCGGCGACGCTGTCGTCCGCACACGCCAGGCAGCTCTGGATCTGGCTGATCCGGGCGAGCACCTGCTCGACTGCAGCGGGTCCGCTCACGGCTCCACCTCGCGACTGCCCAGCGCCCGGGCGTGCCGCACGCCGGCGATCTCGGACAGCTGGCTGTCCTCTCGGTGCTGTGCCTCCTTGGCCTCCAGCAGGCGAATCCGGTCGCGCAACCGCTCGACGACATCGCGTCGCTTGGACGCCTCGGCCAGGGCGCCGCGGGCCACGAGCAGGCCCTCCGACGCCGCCATGAGCCTCGTCCGCCCCTGCGCCGTGGCGAGCTCGGCGGCCTCGACCCCGGCGCTCGCTGCGCGGAGGTCGCCCGCCTGGGCGCCCGAGGCGCCCATCTCGACGAGCCGCCCCTCCGCGGCGTGCTCGGCGTCGGTCAAGGCGACCAGCGCCTGGGTGGCGACGCGATGCGCGTCCACGGCCGTGGCGAGCTTGGCGCGCGCCGCGTCCTCGGCCATCTCGCGCAGGCGGAGCACGACGCCCAGCCGGAACCCGCCGCTCACCGGTCAGCCCTCACCGTGGCGGGCAGCCCGTCCAGCAGACCCAGCCCCTCCATCGCCGCCACCGTGCTGGCCACGTCGTCGGTCTCGTCAGCGTCCTGGCGGAGGAGCTCGTCGATGTCCGGCTTGAGGCGGATGGCGCGGTCGATCGCCTCCGAGGTGCCCGGGGCATAGGCGCCCACCTCGATCAGGTCGCGGGCGCCGTCGAACTCGGCCAGCGTCGCGCGGAGCGATCCCGCCAGCCGCCGGTGGTGATCGGTGGTGATCGTCGGCATGACGCGCGACACGGACGCCAGCACGTCGATGGCCGGGTAGTGGTTGCGCTCCGCGAGGGCCCGCGTCAGGACGATGTGCCCGTCGAGGATCGAGCGGACCGTGTCCGCGACGGGCTCGTTGAAGTCGTCACCCTCGACGAGAACGGTGAAGAACCCGGTGATCGTGCCGGCGTCCGCGTTCCCGGCCCGCTCCAGCAGCCGCGGCAGGTAGCTGAACACGCTCGGCGGGTAGCCGCGGAGGGCCGGCGGCTCGCCCGCCGCGAGGCCGATCTCGCGCTGGGCCATCGCGAGGCGGGTGACCGAGTCCATCAGCAGGACCACGTCGTCGCCCTCGTCGCGGAACGACTCGGCGATCGCCATCGCCGCCTCGGCGGCCTTGAGGCGGAGCAGGGCCGGCTGGTCGGAGGTGGCGACGACCACCACGGAGCGCTCCAGGCCTTCCGGGCCGAGCTGCTCGTCGATGAACTCCTGGACCTCGCGGCCGCGCTCGCCGATCAGCGCGATGACGTTCTCGTCCGACGACGCGTGCCGCGCGATCATGCCCAGCAGGGTGGACTTGCCCACGCCGGAGCCGGCGAAGATGCCCATCCGCTGGCCGGTGCCGGTGGTGAGCAGGCCGTCGACCGCGCGGACGCCGGTGGACATCGTCCGGGTGATGCGCGCCCGGGCGAGCGGGTCCGGGATCGCGGCGGAGATCACGCGGGCATCGGCGTGGAGCGGGCCCTTGCCGTCGATCGGGCGGCCGAAGCCGTCAAGCACCCGGCCGAGCACGCCGCGCCCCACCGGCACCCGGAACTGCTGGTCGCGCACGCGGACCGCCGAGCCGGGCTCGACGCCCGCGATGTCCCCGAAGGGCACGAGCGTGATGCGCTGGTCGCGGAAGCCCACGACCTCGGCGGACACCGGCGTCTCGCCCTCGAGGTCCACCCAGCAGATCGAGCCCAGGCGGACGGTCAGCCCCGCGGCCTCGATGGTGTTGCCCACGACGCGCGTGACCGAGCCCTGCGTCTGGAGCGTGGTCGCGGTGCTCACGGCCCGACGGAGGTGCCCGAGCAGCGGGGGGTGCGGCCGGCTGGTCACGACGCCGCCTCCATGCCCAGCAGCCCGAACGGCGCGGCGATGGCCTCCTCGCCCGGGACGATCGGCAGGGTGTGCTCGCCGGCCGCACCCCCGCGGCCAGGGGCGCGCACGGCCTCCGCCGGCGCCGAGGCGAGGGTCGCGAGATCGGCCGTGCGGGCAGCGGAGGAGCGGTCCTCCCCGGCGCCCAGGGCCGAGCTGACATACCCCGGAATTGATGCGTCGAGGGCAGCGGCGACCTCCGCAAGCTGGTCCTCGAGCCCAGCGCCCACCACGCCGTACTCGGTCCGGAGCCGGCACCCGCCGGGCGCCAGCGTCGGATCCCCGACGAAGGACCACATCAGGCCCCGGTGGCGGGCGCCCCGGCGACCGAGCCACGCCGCCTCGACCGGCGCGACCGCGTCGGGATGGAGCTCGACCTGCACCGACGACGCGCCGACGGCCTGCCGCAGCCCGGCCTCGATGGCGGCGATCAGCACCGCCGGCTCGTGGCGCAGCTCCGCGCCGACGACCCGCCGCGCGATGAAGAGCGCGAGCTCCGCCACGGTCCGGGCCACCATGTCCACGTCCCGCGGGATCGCCGCCTCGAGCGAGCTCGCCAGGGCGCCGGCGGCCGCGATCGCCGACGCCAGCTCCGCCTCCCCGCGCTCGCGCCCCGCCGCGTACCCGCGCTCCTCCGCAACGCGCAGCGCCTCGGCCAGGCGCTGGGCATCGGCGCGCTCCCGCGCCTCGAGCTCGGCCTGCGCGCGGGGGTCCAGCGCCGGCAGGCCCGGCTGCCCGGCTACCGCCAGCCCCCCGGTCCACTGGCCCGGGAGACGAGACTTGCGCCCGGAGAAGATGCGGTCAGGCGAACTCACCTTCGCCCCCCCGGTTGATGTAGATCTCGTCGGCATCCTCGAGCCGCTTGACGATCTCGACGATCCGGCCCTGGGCCTCCTCGATGTTCTTGATCCGGACCTGCCCGCCGACGGACATCTCGTCCTTGAGCATCTCTGCCGCCCGGGAGCTCATGTTGGCGAAGAACTTGGCCTTGAGGGCATCGTCCACATTGCGCAGGGCGAGCGACAGGTCCTTGGTGTCGATCTCGCGGACCAGACGCTGCATCGAGCGGTCGTCGAGGAGCGCGATGTCCTCGAACACGAACATGAACTTGCGAACCTCGTCCGCCAGCTCGGCGTCGAGCTCCTGGAGGCTGCCCAGGATCTGGCGCTCGGTGGTGCGGTCCACCTGGTTGAGCACCTGGGCGAGCGGCTTGCGCCCGCCGACCTTGGTGGACTCCTGCACCACCGAGCTGATCCGCCGGCTGATCCCCTCCTCCACCACCGCGACCGCCTCGGGCGTGGTCTGGTCGGTCTGGGCGATCCGCCGCGCCACCTCCACCTGGAGGGCGGGGTCGAGCAGGGTGAGGATCCGAGCCGCGGTCCGCGGCTCGAGGTGGGCGAGGACGATGGCGGTCGTCTGCGGGTGCTCGGACTCGAGCAGCTGGGCGACCTGCATCGGGTCGGCGCGGAGCAGGAAGTCGAAGGGCGGGCGGATCTGGCTGGCCGACACCCGCTCGAGCAGGTCCATGCCCTTCTTCTCCCCGAACGCCTCGACGAACAGCTCGAGCGCGTACTGGGGGCCGCCCTGGAGGTCGGTCATGTGGCTGAACAGGGCGGTGTACGTCTCCTCCAGAACCTGATCGCGCACCGCGGGCTTGACGGACCGCGTGATCAGGATCTCAGCCGCGACCTTCTCGGCCAGCTCGGGCGTCAGGCGCGAGAGCACGTTCGCGGCGGCAGTCGTCCCGATGGTGATCATCAGGGCGGCCACGCGCTGGGCGCCCGTCAGGCGGACGGCGGTCGCGGCGGCGGGGAGTGCCTGCTCGGTCATCGAGTCCTACCGGCCGCGCCGCGTGACGCGCTCGTCCTCGTCGAGCATCGTGCGGACGAGGTTGGCGACCTCGTCCGGCTCCTGCTCGGCGAACTGGCGGAGGCGCTCGCCGATCCGGGACTGCGGCGATTCGGCCAGCCGCGGGAGGTCCTCCTCGCGGAAGCCGGCCGCGCCGAGCGGCGCCTCGCGGGTGGTGGTGGTGCCCATCTCGCCCATCGCGAGCGCCGGCATGCTCAGCCGGGCGGCGGCCAGCTGCATCTCCTCGGCACGCCCGCGGAGGGCCCGCATGTTGCGCCAGACCAGGAACACCAGAGCCAGGGCGAGCAGCGCGCCGCCCACGGTGGGCAGAATGCCCGGCAGCATGTCGAGCGGGCCCGGGGCGGGCAGGGTGGTCGCCGCCGCCGACGCCCCCAGGAGCGTGACCGCCGTGGTGGAGATGGAGCCCTGCGGCGCCCCGACTGCGGCCTCGATCGTGGTCTCCAAGGCGGCCGCATCCTTGAAGCCGGCCTTCTGGAGCGCCTGGGAGTCCACGTACACCGCCCCCGACAGCGTGCCGTTGGAGCCGGCGGGCGTGGACACCGTCTTGACGTCCGTCGAGTTCGCGTAGTTCACCGTCTCGGTCTGCTTGAGGTACGCGCCAGGCGTTGACGACGGCGCGGCGGAGGCGCCGGGAGAGGCGGAGGCGCCGGGAGAGGCGGAGGCGCCGGCGGACGGCGCCGGACTGGAGCTCGCGATCGGAACGTTCGGGTAGGTGGGCAGGCCTGGCACGTTGGACGTGGTTCCGGCGATGCCGCCGGCGCCGTTGGCCCCGGTGCCGCTGTACGTCTCGGTGGACGTCTGGACGCCGGTGGGGGTCCAATGGAGCGTGTCGATCGGCACGACGGTGGTGGTGGTCTGGCTCACCCTGCTCATGTCGAGCCTGGCCGTCACCTGCACCGCCGAGGTGTTGGGCCCCAGCACGCTGTCGAGCAGCGACTGGAGCTTGGCGCGCACGGAGCGCTCCACGCCCGCCTGCAGGCTCTGCGCCGTCGAGGCGTCGCCATTGGGACCGGACAGGGTGTGGCCCTGAGCGTCCACAACGGCGACGTTGGAGGGGTCCAGGCTGGGGACTGACGCCGCGACCGACGAGACGATCGCCCCGACGAGATCCGCGCTCGGCTCCGCGCCCCCGGCCATCTTGACCCACACCGAGGCGGAGGCCGGCTGGTCGGTGCTGGTGGTGACGCCGGTCTTGGCGAACACGATGGTGACCGACGCGTCGGCCACGCCGTCGAACCGCTTGATGGTCTGGGCGTCCTGGTTCTGGATCGCCCGCTGCAGCTGCACCTGCTGGTCAAACGAGGAGGCGCCGAGCTGCTGCTGGTTGAAGATGTCGAACCCCGACGCTCCGGCCCCCGCGTAGCCGGCCTGGTCGGCGGCGATCCGCGCCTCGGCCACCTTGCTCGCCGGGACCGAGATGGTGGACCCGCCGTTGTCGAGCGTGTACGCGATCCCGGCCGAGGTCAGGGCGCCCGTGATCGTGGCGGCGTCGCTGGTCGCCACGTTGGTGAACGCCGCCTGCATCTGGGGCTGGCCGGCCCACATCACGAGGCCCACGGTCATGAGCACCGTGAGGACCGCGCCGAACACGATCCCGATGCGCTGCGAGATCGTGAGCTGGCGGACGAGCAGCAGGAACTGGTCGATCATCGTGGCCCTTCGCTAGCGGGTGGTCCGGCGGTCAGACCTGGATGCGCATCAGCTCCTGGTAGGCCTCGAGGAGCTTGTCCCGGACGGCGACGCCGGTCTTGAGCCCGATCGATGCCTGCTGGAGCTCGAGCATCACGGTGTGGATGTCGGCCGAGCCGCCGGCCGCGAACTGCGCCATCGACGCGTCCGCCCCGTTGACCTGCGTGTTCAGCTGGCCCAGGGCGTTGCCGATGGCGTCGAGGAAGGAGTTGCCCGACGTCGAGGCGTCGGCGCCCGATGTGGTGGCGGGGGCGGGCGTGCCCGCCGCGCCGATCGTGGTGGCGGACGACGCAACGCCGGAGACGCCCGCGGCCCCGGCCCCCGAGAGGACCGAGGCGACGCCCGTGACCGGCCCGAGGATGGCCATCGCGCGCCTACCTCCCGATCTCGATCGCGTCGAGCGCGGTCTGCTTGGCCGACTGGGCCACCGTCGCCCCCATCGAGAACGAACGGGCGGCGCCCATCAGGTCGGTCATCTGGGTGGCCGTGTCCACGGCCGGGTAGGTCACGTAGCCGGTCGGGTCCGCGTCCGGGTGGCCGGGGTCGTACACCCGGATCGGGTCGCCGCCGATCGCCGCCACGCCCACTGCCGCCACGCCCATCGCACCGTCCTGGGCCATCGTCACCGCCTCGAACACGGGCGCCACCGGCTGGTACAGGCTCCCGGTCGTGCTGCGGGTTGACTGGGCGTTGGCGAGGTTGCCGGCAGCGACGTCCATGCGGAACCGCTCGGCGGTCAGCCCCGAGGCCGCGATCCGGATCGTGTCGAAGACGCTCATGGCTGGGTCCTGCCCTCAAGTGCACCGGCGAACGTCCGCATCGTCGGCTGGGCGCCCCCGCCGGAACATCGGTGCGGACCCCGACGTTTCGCCCGCTGCCGGACCACCCTCGTGGCCCCCCGGGGGCCAGAGCGAGCACCCCCGAACGGCGTACACTCCGGCCAATGCGTCAAGGACCCGAGCCCGACACGAACCGCGTTCTCGCGGGCGCCGAGCGGTGGGTCCGTCTCAACCGAGCCTCGGTCCCGACGGCGGCCAGCGGGACGTGGCCCGGTCAGCCCGATCCGGCGGCCGACGGGTCGCTGGTGATGGTTGCCGGCTGGGAGGACGGGCACCCCGCGTGCGCGCCCTTCGTCGCGTCCGACGGCGGGCAGGTCTGCCGCTCGTGCCCGACGAGCCTCGTCGCCGAGGTGATGCGCAGCGGGCGGGCCGAGGCGGACCGCTGCCCCTACGGGATCCGGCTGCTGGCGTTCCCCGCCCCCGCCGGCTCGCGAGACTCCGTGGGGGTCCTGCGGCTCGGGACTCCGGAGTCCGGCGAGGCAGACCTGCCGCCCGGGCGAGCCGTGCTGGACGCGGCCCGCCGGCTGCGCACGCCCGAGGACCTGCTCGCCTGGGAGGCCGACCAGCGCACCCGCGGGGCAGAGCGCCGCCGCACCGCCGCCGCCGCCCTTGCCCAGATGATCGCCACCACCGAGGAGTTCCACCGCCTGTACACGGCGGCCGACCGGGACCGCGCGAGCGTTGAGAGCTCCATGTCCCGCCTTGACACGCTCGCCCGCGAGACCCTGCGCGAGTCCGAGGAGGCGCGCGTCGCCGTCGCGCACGCCCTGCACGACACGGCGGGCCAGTCGGCGGTCGCCGCGCACCGGTTCCTCGAGGCCGCCCGGGCGTCGCTGGGCGGCCCGCGGCCCGAATCCGCCGCCCGCCATCTCGACGCGGCCCAGGAGCGCATGCTCGCGGCCATCAAGGAGATCCGCACCGTCCTCAACAACCTGGTGCCGCCGGGTCTCGAGGAGCTGGGCCTCGTGGAGGCGCTCAAGATCCACATCCGGGACACGGTGCCGGCGACGGTGGCCGTTGACGTCAACGGCCAGCTGCCCCGCGCCGAGTACTGGCTGGAGGCCGGCCTGTTCTCGATGGCCGCCGAGGCGATCAGCAACGCCGTGCGGCACGGCCGCCCATCGCGAATCCGGATCGATCTGCGCGCCTCGCATGGGCGCGGCATCATCACCGTCACCGACGACGGGGTCGGGTTCGACCCCGCGGCGGCGCATCGCCGGACCTCCGAGGGCATGGGCCTGATCGGCATGCAGCGGCGTGCGGGCTGGCTGGGCGGCCGCGTGGACGTCGTCAGCCGACAGGGGACGGGCACCACCATCAGCATCACGGTCCCGTTCGAGGGTCCGGACCCAGCGAGCGAGCCAGACGAATCGCGAGCCGAGAAGGCGAGGGAGCCATGACCGAGACGCCGAGCCGGGTGCTGCTCATCGACGATCACGAGATGTCCCGCCGCGGCCTGGAGGCGATGCTCTCCACGGCGGGCTGGGTCGAGGTGGTCGGCGAGGCGGACGGCTGCGGGCCCGGGCTGGCGCAGATCGAGCGACTTCGGCCGGATATCGTGCTGCTCGACATCCGGATGCCGGGCATGGACGGCCTGCAGTGCCTCGAGGAGATCAAGAAGCTCGAGCACCCCGTCTCGGTGGTCATCGTCACGCTGTACAACGACCGCCGGTACGTGCTCGAGGCCATCCGGCGCGGCGCCGCGGGCTACGTGCTCAATGAGGCGTCCACCAGCGAGATCCTGGCCACCATCTCCGCGGTCGCGGACGGCCAGCTGGCGGTGGAGCCCGGCCTCCTCCGGGAGGCGCTGATGGCCCCCGCCGAGGAGCCCCCGGCCGCGGAGACCGCCCGAGCCCGCGCCGAGTCGTTCGCCCTCACCCCGCGCGAGCTGGACGTGCTGCGGCTGCTCGCCGACGGCATGACCAACAAGGAGATCGGCGGCCAGTTGTCCATCGCCGAGGACACGGTCAAGAAGCACGTCCAGAACATCATCTGGAAGCTCCGGGCGGCGGACCGGACGCAGGCGGCCATCGTCGCCTACCGGGCCGGACTGCTGGACCCGATCGACGGCTGAGCCCCAGCAGCCGGCCGTGGGCCCCGCGGCCCGCCACCGCGCCGGCGGCAGCGCGTAGTACGACCGTACCGGGCGGCCTTCGCTCAAGGCAGCCGCATCGCCAGCCGACTCCTTGGCCACAAGGTGCCCACATGACGATGCCGAACGCCGCTCCCACAGCCGCTCCCGTCCCCGCTGGGACGGCCGCGGCCGCTGGCGCCCCGGGGCCCGCGCCCCGGTCCGCGCCGACGCCGCAGGCCAGACCGACGGGCCAGTCCAGGGCCAAGGACCCGGGGGCCGCCCTCCCCGAACTCCACATCATGGGCTCCGGCGGTGCCGCCGGTGCCGACGGCAGCGCGGGCGCGATCACCGTGCAGCTCGACGCGTTCGCCCGGCAGAGCGGCCCGGACGCCGCGGTGCAGACGGCGGCCGGCCTCGTCAGCCTCCACGCTGTCTACGTGTTCGACGCGGGAACGCGCGACATGACGGTGGCGATCGTGGACCAGGACGGCAACCTGATCCGCACCATCCCGGCCGAGAGCGTGGGGCGGATGATCGCGGACATGGCGAAGTACCGCTGGCGCTGACCCGGCGCGAGCCCCGCCAGCCCCGCCCCGGGGCCGCGCCCGGTACCCGACCCCTGACCATCGTCCCCCCACGGCTGGGGCCTCTCCCGTTGCGCGCAGGCGCCGATTCCTCAGCTGACCGGCGCCGCCCGGCGTCTCGCACCGAGGGACCCATGCCCGCCCCGACGATCACCCAGGCCGCCTCGCAGGCCTTGGAGCGCACGTTCGAGCGCGCCATGGGCGCCGCGGGTCGCGCCCTCGCCGAGATGAGCGGCCAGGCCATCGAGGTGGTCGCCACGGAGGTCGCCCGGACCACCGCGCGCCACGTGGTGGAGGCGGCCGGCGGGGCGGGGACGGTCGTGGTGGGCGTCTACCTGGGCATCAACGGCTCCGTGGACGGCCACGCGCTGCTCATCTTCCCCCCCGACGGCGCCCGGCGGCTGGCCGGCCTCCTGCTCGAGGGGTTCGCGGAGCCCGCCGCCGTCGAGCTCGACGAGCTAGGCGCCCCGGTCCTCGACGCGCTCCAGCTGTCGGCGCTGTGCGAGGTGGGCAACGTCACGGTGGGCGCGTTCCTCAACGAGGTCGGGCGCCACCTCGACGAGCCCGTGGTGGTGACGGTGCCGGTGGCGGTGTCCGACATGGCGGGCGCCATCCTCGACGGGGTGCTCGCCGACCTCACCGGCGAGAGCGACGACATCCTGGCCGCGCGCACGTCGTTCATCAACGGCGAGGACGCCATCGAGGGCGCCGTCCTCGTCCTGCCCAGGCAGGAGAGCCTGGCGGCGCTGACCGTGGCGCTGGGGGCCGCATGACGCTGGTCGGCACCGACCGGGAGGTCCTGGTCGCCGGGATCGGCGAGATGGTGGTGACCGCCAACCCCAATGCGGCCCTGATCGCCTACGGGCTCGGATCGTGCGTGGCCCTCTCGATGTGGGACCCCAAGGCCCGCGTCGCCGGGCTCGCCCACTTCATGCTGCCGAGCGGCCCGCTCGCGGACCCCCCGGTGAAGTTCGTGGACAGTGGCCTGCCGCGGTTCTTCTCCGAGTTCACGCGGCGCGGCGGCGACCTTCGCCGGGCGCAGATGAAGGCCGCGGGCGGGGCCGCCATGCTCGCCGTGGTGGCGTCGACGATGGAGATCGGCAAGCGCAACGCGGAGGCGCTGCAGGCGGCGCTCCGCGAGCACGGGCTCAGGCTCCAGAGCGCGGACCTGGGCGGCAAGGCCGGGCGAACGGTTCAACTCGAGGGGTCCACCGGCCGACTCCTCGTCAAGAGCGTTACCAGCGTCTCGGTCCTCTGAGGCCGCGGCAGCAGTTGGAGGCCAGACCACCATGGCGAAGATCCTGGTTGTGGACGACGCGGCGTTCATGCGGCTCCGGGCGGTGAAGCTGCTGGCCGAGGCCGGCCACACCGTCTTCGAGGCCGAGAACGGCCGGGTGGCCGTGGACGTGTACCGGGCCGAGCAGCCGGACGCGGTGCTCATGGACATCACGATGCCGGAGATGGACGGGCTCGAGGCGCTGTCCGAGATCCGGCGCGTGGACCCGGGCGCCAAGGTGGCCATGCTCACCGCCATGGGCCAGCAGGCGATCGTCATGGACGCGATCAAGCGCGGCGCGCGCGACTTCGTGGTCAAGCCGTTCGCCCCGGACCGGGTGCTGGGCGCCGTCCAGAAGCTGCTGACCGCCTGACCGGTCGCCGCCGGGCCGGAAGCCATCGGGCCGCGCTGCCCGCCAGCGGGAAGGGACCTGCGCCGTGGCACCCATTCGCGTGCTGGTCGTCGATGACTCGGCGTTCATGCGCCACGCCGTCGGCCGGCTGATCGGCGAGGCCGGCGACCTGGTCGTCGTCGGGTCCGCCTCCAACGGGGAGGAGGGCCTCCGGGCAGCCAGCGAGCTGCGCCCGGACGTCATCACGCTCGACGTCGAGATGCCCGTGCTCGACGGCCCCGGCATGCTGCGCCGGCTCATGGTCGCCAACCCGACGCGGGTGGTGATGCTCTCGAGCCTCACGACCGAGGGCGCGGCGGTCACGCTCGACGCGCTCGACGCCGGCGCCATCGACTTCGTCGCCAAGCCCGGAGGCTCGCTGTCCATCGACGTCGGCCGCGTGGGCCAGGACCTGGTCGCCAAGATCCGCGCCGCGGCGGGCATGTCCGAGGCCTCGTTCCTGGCCCACCGCTCGCGGGTGGCCAGGCGGGCTGCGCTTCGGCCCGCGCCGGCGGCCCCGTCCGCCCCTGCCCGCTCCGCGCGCGTCGGCGCCGTCACCGCTCGCCGTCTGGTGGTCATCGCCTCCTCCACCGGCGGGCCGAGCGCCCTCAACGCCGTGGTGCCGCTGCTGCCGGCCGGCCTGGCCGCGGGCGTGCTCATCGTCCAGCACATGCCCGCGGGCTTCACCGCCTCGCTGGCCGACCGCCTCCGCGCCGTCGGCAGGATCCCCGTCCACGAGGCGGCCGCCAACGACCTCGTCACCGACGGCGAGGCGCTCCTCGCCCCGGGCGACTTCCACATGATCAGCTCCGCATCCGGGCGCATCCAGCTGAGCTCGCTGCCGCCCGTCAACGCGGTCAGGCCCGCCGCCGACGTCACGCTCCAGGCCGTGGCGCCCGTGTGGCGCGACCGGATCCTGTGCGTGGTGCTCACCGGCATGGGCTCCGACGGCCGGGAGGGGGCCCGGGCCGTCAAGGCGCACGGCGGGACGGTGTTCGCCCAGGACCGCGACTCGTCGGCCGTCTGGGGCATGCCGGGGTCCGTGGTGGAGGCCGGTCTCGCGGACAGGGTGGTGACGCTGGACCGCATGGCCGACGCCATCGCCGGCTGGGTGGCGAACCCAGCGCCGGCGCGCGCAGCCGCCCCGTCGATGGCGCCCGGCCGGCCGTTGGCGAGGGCATAGCGGGGGCCGCACGCCTGCGCGCCGGGGCACGACGCAGGCGGGCGAGCGGGGCCGGTGGGGGCTACAGCCCCAGGCTCATGACCACCGCGTCTTCGCGCTGGCCATGGTCTGCCGGGTAGTAGCGTTTGCGGTCGCCCACGCGGCGGAAGCCCTGCAGGCACGGCTTCAAGTACCGCTGCTGCGGATCGAACAGGAAGTACTCCTGCGCGCCCATCTCCAGGTAGAGAACCTTCTTGTTCCCCTGGTCTTCGATGTG
>JAKAMV010000155.1 GCA_021812735.1 Chloroflexota bacterium
GGGCCCAGGCGGCCGCCTGCGGTTGCCACGCGACGCCCGGGGCGCCCGGGGCGACCGACGGATCGGGCCACGCTCCGGGCCACGCACCGGGGGCCGCGGGGTTCCCCCACGCCCCGCCCGCCGTGGGATAGGGCGGCGCGGGGATCACGATCGCGAGCAGGACGTAGCCGATCAGGGCCATGCCCGCCGACGCGAGGCCGACGACGATCCAGCCGATGCGCACGAGCGAGGGGTCGAGGTCGAGGTACTCCGCCATGCCGCCGGCGACGCCGGCCAGCATGCGGTCTTGGCTGCGGTAGAGGCGACGCGGGTTCACTGGCATCCTCCCTGGGGGTTGATCGTCGCCCGGCCCGCCAGGACGCTCGGGACCGGGGCAGGGCGCCGTCTCATGGCAGGACTATGGGCTGCGCCGCCGGACCCTCCCAGCCGGGCAGCGGGCGTGTTCGGGGTGGGGGTAGCCCTACCGGCCCGGCGGTCAGTCGGCGACGGCGACGCGGTTGCGCCCCCCGGCCTTCGCGTCGTGCAGGGCGGTGTCGGCGCGCTCGAGGACCGACGCGGCAGGCTCCCCCCACCGGGCGACGGCCGCGCCCACGCTGACCGTGACCGCGAGCGGCCCGGACGGCGTCTGGACCGCGGCGCTGGCCACGAGGGCCCGCAGGCGCTCCGCGAGCGCGGAGACCTGCGCGGGGTCCACGTGCTGGGCGAGGGCGAGGAACTCCTCGCCGCCCCAGCGGCCCAGGAAGTCGCCCTTGCGGACCGCACCCTCGAGGGTGGCGGCGATCACCCGGAGGGCCTCGTCAGCGGTCGCGTGCCCGAAGCGGTCGTTGACCCGCTTGAAGTGGTCGACGTCGGCCATCAGGACCGCATAGGGCGTCGCGTACCGCTCGAGGTCCTCGGCGCGGGCCGCGAGCATCATGTCCAAGAATCGCCGGTTCGGGACGTGCGTCAGCTCGTCGACCAGCGCGTCGTGCCGGGCCGCTGCCGCATGTCGGCGCGCTGCCATCAGGTCGGACGCGTCGTCGAAGACTTCGACCGCCCCGACCACTCGCCCGCCATCGTCCCGGATGGGCGAGGTCCGGATCCGCACCGGTCGGCGCGACCCGTCGGCGTGGCGCAGCCAGGCCTCCGCCTCGTGGTCGCGGCCGTCCGCAACCGCGGCGACCAGCGGGCATCGGCCCTCGCACAGACTGGCCCCCGCGGCGTCGACGTGGCACAGGACGTTGTCGTTGCAGCGCCGCCCGACGACCTCTGCCGGGCTGTAGCCCGTGAGGCACTCGGCGCCGCGGTTCCAGTACACGATCGTCCGATCCGGGGCGACGAAGCAGACGCCATCCCCCAGGTGTTCGAGGATCTGCTCGTGGAGGTGGCGGCCGACCGATGCGTCGAACGCCGCCCGGCCGTGCTGCTGCATGCGCACTCGAGGGGGGGTAGCCGATGCGGCGATGGTCGGGGGCGCCGTGTCGGCGCGCCACCCCCCGTCCGAGGGATGCCAGGCCCCAGCGACGATCCGGGTCCGAGGGCCCCGGCGGCGTGGGGGGGACGCCACCGGGGCGGGGCGAGTCTACACGGCCGCGTCCATATCGGTCAGGCCATCCCGACACGCCTGGCGGCGGCCGGCAACCGGGCGAAGCAGCGGCGGCGTCGGCGACCGCAGCGACCCCATCAGTGGGCTCGACCCCCCCATCGGTACCGTGGCTTCCGCGCGCTCCCGGGGCTAACGTGTCCTCGCAGGCGTCGCCAACTGCAGGGCGCCAGCACGATGACGGTGCATGAGTCGATCGCAAGAGGGGCGGCGTCCGCCGCCGGGCCCGCCGGTTGCCCCCGGCCCGTCCCAGGGCCCTGACATCGCGGATATCGAGGCCGCCGCCAACATCGGCTGGTACTCCCTCGACATCGAAGCCGACCGATGGGCGAGCTCGCCTGGCCTCGACGCCGTGCTCGGGATCGACGGCGCCTTCACGCGGACGACCGCCGGCTGGCTCTCGCTCGTCCACCCGGACGACCGCGAGCCCATGGCGGCCTACTTCGCGGAAGAGGTCCTCCACCTCCGCCGCCCGTTCGACCGCCGCTACCGCATCGTCCGCGCCGACACGCGCGCGGTGCGCTGGGTCCATGGGCGCGGCGAGCTCGCGCTCGACGACGCGGGCCGAGCGGCACGCATGCTGGGCACGATCGCCGACGTGACCGAGCAGCAGCTCGACCGGGAGGCACTGGAGCGCTCCGAGTGGCGCTTCGAGACCGTCCTCGAGCGTTCCCACGACGCGATCGTCATCGCCGACCGCGAATCCGCCCGCATCCTCTGGGCGAACGCGGCGGCCACCGGCCTGCTGGGCTACGGGCGCGAGGAGCTGCTCACCCTGACGGTCGCGGGCCTCCATCCCGCGGACGAGCTCCCGCGCATCCTGGCCGCCTTCGAGTCGGGCGCGGACCTCGTGGCGGCGCCGTGCCGGCGGAAGGACGGCAGCACCGCCTACGCCGACATCCGGGCGTCGGAGGTCGACTTCGGGGGCGTCCCGTGCACCGTCGGCTTCTTCGTCGACGTCACCGACCTCCACCGCATCTCGGAGCTCCACCAGCGTCTCGCCGCCGCCGTCGAGCACGCGTCGGACTCGATCATCATCACTGACGCCACGGGCGCCATCGAGTACGCGAACCCGGCGTTCGAGCGCGCGTCCGGGTTCCCGCTCGACGAGGTCGCCGGCAGGAACCCCCGGATCCTCAAGAGCGGTCGGCAGCCCCCCGCCCTCTACCGCGCCATGTGGCGGCGCCTGACGAGCGGCCGCACCTGGTCGGGGACGCTCGTCAACCGGAGGCGCGACGGCGAGCTGTACCAGGAGGAGGCCACGATCTCGCCGATCCGCGACGCCTCCGGGGCGACGACCGGGTACGTCGGCGTCAAGCGCGACGTGACCGAGATCCGGGCCGCGGAGACGGCCCTGGAGGCCGAGTTCCGCGAACGGGCCCAGGTGGCCGCGGCCCTCGCGCGCCTGCAGCCCGCCGGGAGCGTGGAGGCCACGGCAGCCGAGATCTGCGGCGAGCTGCTCGGCCTGCCCGGCGTCAGCGTGGCGGTGATCTTCGACCTTCTCTCGCCTGGCGCCGCGCTCACGCTGGCCGCCGCAGGTGCCGAAGGACTGCCCATCGCCGCCGGGCGGACGCTGCCCGCGGCACGCGCCGCGCACCTGCACCAGCTGGCCTCGAAGGGACCGTGGGCCGAGGCGTGGCGGGCCCGCCCTGAGGACGGCGAGTACGGCCGGCAGATCGAGGCCGCCGGCGTCAAGGCGGTCGCCTACGCCCCGATCCGAAATGGGGAGGGGCTCCTCGGGGTTGTCGCCGCAGGCACCCGCGACGAGGAGTTCGCGCGACGGCTGGTCGCCCGACTGCCCGCGGTCGGCGAGTTTGCCGCGACCGCGAGCGCCCTCCTCAGCGGCCAGCTCGAGCGCGGGCATCGGGCCGCGGCGGCGGCCGACCGCGTCCGGGCCATCATCACCGACGCCGCGTTCGAGATGGCGTTCCAGCCCATCGTGGCCCTGGACCCGCGGGTTCCGGTCGGGTGCGAGGCGCTCGCACGCTTCCGCGACGGGTCGGCGCCCGACCTCGTGATCGCCGAGGCGCACGCGGTCGGCCTCGGCGTCGAGCTCGAGCTCGCCCTCGTCGCGGCGGCGGTCCGGCGTGCCGCCGCGCTCCCGGATGGCCGGTGGCTCAGCGTCAACGTGTCGCCCCAGGTGCTGCTGCGCCCGGCCGAGCTCGCGCGCGCCCTCGCCGGTCGCGACCGCCCGATCGCGCTCGAGGTGACCGAGCACGTCGAGATCCGCGACTACCCTGCAGCCCGGGCCGCGATGGCGACCCTGGGCCCCGACGTCTCGCTCTCGGTCGACGACGCCGGCGCCGGGTTCGCGAGCCTGCGGCACGTCGTGGAGCTGCGGCCCCAGTACCTCAAGCTCGACCGCAGCCTGGTCGGCGACGTCGACCGGGACGCCACGCGCCAGGCCATGGTTGCGGGCCTCGGGCGGTTCGCCGAGCGCTCGGGCTGCCAGGTGATCGCGGAGGGGATCGAGACCGAGACCGAGCTCGAGATGCTGCACAGCCTCGGCATCCCCCTCGGCCAGGGGTACCTCCTGGGTCGCCCGAGGCCGCTCCCCGGACCGGCGAGCGAAGCCTGAGCTGTGCGCACCGGCCGGCGCCCGGGAGGGTGGCCGCAGCAGGGCTGCGAGGACCGGCGAGCCACCCCATCCGGGGTATCGACGGGGCGCCGGCGGGAGCATAGCGTCGACGCGTCGCCACGGCGTCGGGAGCCGTGTGCGAGCAGTGGGAGGTGGCCATGCGAATTCGCGCCATCGACGTACGCGCCGCCCGCATCGACGGGCTCGCCCTGCCCCTCCGCGCCTGCACCCTGGCGGCCGTGACCGAGGCCGACGGCCAGCGCGCCTGGGAGGCGTCGGGCTGGGTCGGCGGGAGCGGTCCCGCTCCCCAGCTGCACGAGGGCGTCTCGGACGTCGTGCCGGTCGCGCTGGAGACCGACGAGGGCACGCTCGCCGGCTCCGCGGTCGTCTCCATCGCCGCTGCGGGCGGGCCCCAAGCGGCCGGCGATCGCCTCCGACTCGTCGGCGTCGGCGGGCTCGAGCCGTGGCCGGGCTTCTGAGGGCCCGGCAGCCCCGCCCGGTCCGGGTCGCCCTCGCCGCGGCGCTGGCCGCGCTGTGCGGCCTCGTGGCCCTCGCGCCCCTGCTGTCCCCTGGGTTCTGGCCGGTGACGGTCTGACGCGCGGCCGGAGCGCCACCCGCGGGCCGCCAGGTGACCGAGCGGACGATGGGCCAACGAGCGGACGATGGGCCGGCCATCCGCCGCGAGCTCGCCGCGTCTCCGTGTCGGGAGGATGGTTCATCTTCGTGGGGCTCACGCCTGCGGCGGAGCGCATGGACCTCGTGCTGGCCCTGCAGGGGCCGGTTCGACGACCCATCCGGCGACCATGATCGTCACGAGGGGGCCGTGTCCACGTCCACCTGCTGCCACTTGCTCGCGTAGAGTGCGGCGTCCGCCCGGGCGGTGATATCCAGGGGGGTATCTCCCGGCTGCGCCGAGGCGAGGCCGATCGATGCGCGGACGGGTGCAAAGCCCGGCATCTCTGCCTCGAGCCGGTGCCCGAGCCTGTTGCCGAGCACCTCGAGATCGCCGCTCGGCACAAGCACCGCGAACTCGTCGCCGCCCAGACGGTACACCTGGTCCCCGGCACGGAAACTCAAGCGCAAGGCGGCGGCGACGGCCTGGAGGGCCCGGTCGCCGGCCGGATGGCCGAACGCATCATTCCAGGCTTTGAGGCCGTCCACATCGAGCAGGGCGAGGAGGGGCCCGCCGCTCCGGCGGCGGTCGGCGAGCGCGGCCGCCAGGTCGGCGTCGAAGGCCCGCCGGTTGCCCAGGCCGGTGAGGGGATCGAGGAGCGCCTGCTGCTCGAGCTGTTGCGCGGTCGTCTCGAGCGTGCGCAGCGCGTCGTGCGTCCGCGTGAGCTGGACGACGTAGGCATCGCTCTGTCGACGCAGGGCACGGATGCGCTCCAGCTGCGCGAAGCTCCGGAGCTGTACCCGCTGCAAGAGCACGTGGCCGGCGAGACTCGCGGCGACCGCCACGACCAGCACGGCAGCCAGGTCGCCCCGCTCGTCGGCCGTCAAGTTCATGGCTGTGGACGACGCGAGGAACCCGGCGCCAACGGGGAGGTACGCCGCGAGCCAGGCCAGGTGCATCCTCGTGCGCCAGGGAAGCAGGAGCGCGACCAGACCCGGCAGGATCAACAGGTAGCCTACCGACTGGATCGCCAGGTCGGGCACCGCGACCCCGGTGGTCAGCGTCGTCCCCCCGATGCCGAACAGCATGACCCAGGCCACGAGCTCGGGATGGTGGCGGGCCCGGCGCCCCAGGCTCCACCAGGCTGCGAGCGCCAGTGCGACCATGCCGGCGTCGAGGCCAACCACGATCGCCCCCTTGGATCCTGAGGCGACGGCATCGAAGAGGTACACACCGACGACGGTGAGGCAGCTGACCCGCACGGCGGCCCACATCCGGCGGCGCTGCACGGCGCGGAAGCGCTGGCTCCTTTCGATGGTGCGGTGCTGGCTCCCGCGCGCCCGCGCGAAGAGAGACCGGCGCATCGCGTCGATGCGTCTCAGGTATTGCTGCGCCTGCTCGGCTGGTGCACGCGAGCCGAGCCGGCCGAATCGCGGCATCCGGCCGCCGCGCACGGTCCTCGTGAACTGCTTCACCGGCGCACGGGCCTCAGAGACACCCGCTCACCAACGCGACGGTCTGTCGCCTCCTCCGCGCGGGGGGGGGGACGGAGTGCTCTCGGCGTCAGCCTGGCCTCCTGCGTGCGGGTCCACGCGGGTGTGGCGGGCCGCGGCGCGGGGGCCCGGCCGCCCTGTCCCGTCGCGCGTGGGGAGCGGGAGGCGGGCGCCCAGCGCCGCAACCTCGACCACAGGAGATGGGCGGGCGAACCAGTAGCCCTGCGCCAGGGGCACCCCGAGCGAGGCGAGCAGGCTGGCCTCGGCCGCGCGCTCCACGCCCTCCGCCAGGAGCGTGCAGCCGGTGGCGCCCGCGAAGTGCCCCATGCCGACCACGAGGGCCTGGCGGGCCGGGTCGGTGTCGATGCCCGCCACCAGCGCCCGGTCGAGTTTCACGATGTGGGGTGCGAGCTCCAGGATGTGGCGCAGGCTGGCGAATCCGGCGCCGGCGTCGTCAACGGCGAAGCGCAGCTCGGGCCCCAGGCGCTCGATCGCCCGGCGCAGGGCGGCGTAGTCGGCCACTGCATCGTGCTCGGTGAGCTCGAGCACGGCCGGGCGGCCTGCCTGCGCGAGCAACCCGGCGAGCGGTTCACCCGCCAGGACGAAGGCGGGCGAGGCGTTGAGCTCGAGCCAGGGCCCGGGCGGCAGCGCCCCAGAGGCCGCGATCGCCGCCTCGAGGGTGGCCGCCTCGAGCTCGAGACCCAGGCCGGCCGCCTCGGCTGCGACGAACGCCACCTCTGGCGGGCTGCCGTCGGCGAACCGGGTGAGCGCCTCGTAGCCCACCACCTCACCGTCCGCGAGCGCGACGATCGGCTGGAAGACCGGCGAGAAGGCGCGCTCCGCGATCGTCCGGCGGATCGCACCAGCCGCTGCCGACGCCTGCCGTCGCGCGGCGAGCCCGGGTCCGAGCACGGTCGCCGCCAGGGCGGCAAGATCGCCCAGAGTCGCGAGTCGCTCGGCCAGGAGCAGCCGACCACGGGGGTCCGCCGTCCCGGCGATGAGCAGTCCCTCCAGTCGCCCCGCGGTCGTCACCGGGACGAACGCCTGGCTCTCCGCCCCGGACGCCCTCCCGCGTCCACCCGTCCGACGGCCGATGAGCCGCTCCTCAATCCAGGCGCCTCCCGCCGCCCGTTGGGCCAGCCGGCGCGTCGCCCCTGCGGGCAGCGTGGCACCCTGTGTCACCCCGTCGGCGGGGGCGACGGCCAGGACCCGCGCGGTCCCGTCCGCCTCGAACGCCACCAGGGAGGTGCTGTCCAGGCCGGGGAGCGCGACGATCTCGGCGCACACCTGTTCGGCCGTGGCCTCCACGGTCTCGGCCTGGCGCAGGCGGCGGAGCGCGTCGCTGATCTGGGCGCGCCCGCGCGTGGCGCGCCCGAGGGCCTCGGTGGCGGCCCGCTCGGCGGTCACGTCGCGGTCGATCTGGACGTAGTTGATGAGCTGGCCGTCCGGACCGCGCACGGGCGAGATCACCGACTCGACCTCGAAGAAGGAGCCGTCCTTGCGCCGGTTCACCAGCGATCCGCTCCACGCCTGACCCGCACGGAGCATCGCCCACAGGCTGCTGAGGACGGCCGGGTCCTGGCGATCGCTCTTGAGGATCCGCGGGTTCTGACCCAGGATCTCATCGGCGGGGTATCCGGAGAGGCGCTCGAAGGCCGCGTTCACGTACACGATCGTCCCGTCGGGTTCGGTGATCAGGATGGCGTCAGACGCCTGCTCGACGACCGTGGCGAGGCGGGCGAGTTCAGCACCCGCGGCCACCCGCTCGGTGATGTCCTGCACGGTGCCGGCCATGCGGACCGCCGTGCCCGCGGCGTCCCGGAAGAGCGCGCCGTCCTCGTGGACGATGCGCACCGCGCCATCGGGCCGGACGATGCGGTGGGTGAAGTCGTAGGGCGCCCCCACCTCCCGCGAGCGACGGTCCGCTTCGGCCATGCGGACGCGGTCGTCGGGGTGGACGAAGGCGTAGAGCGCCTCGTTCGTCCCGCCGAATGTGCCGGGCTCGATGCCGAAGATGCGGCAATGCTCGTCGGACCAGCGGAGCGCGTCGGTTGCGAGGTCCCACTCCCAGCTCCCGATGCCCGCGATGCGCTGCGCCGCGGCGAGGTTGCGCTCGCTCTCCCGGAGGGACTCGATCAGCCGCTCGTGCTCCGCCTCGGCGCGCCGCTGGACGGTGAGGTCGGTGAGGTAGACGAGCATGGCGGGTCCGTCGGGCAGCTCGATCGGCGCGACGAGCAGCTGCAGCGGAAACTCGGTCCCGTCGCGATGCCGGCCCACCGACTCGTAGGAGAGTGGCTCTCGGACCCCCGAGGCGCGCCGCCGTACACGCTCGACGACCGCCTCGCGCACCCCGGTGGCCAGATGCTCGAACGCCGAGGTGCCAAGCACCTCGGACGCGTGCTCGTAGCCGAAGAGCACCAGCACGGCGGGGTTGGCCGCAAGGACCACACCGTCGCGATGGATGAGCGTCGCCACCGGGGACTGCTCGAAGAGGGCGCGGGACCGCGCCTCGGCTGCACTGACGGTCTCGTGGGGGGCAGGCCGGTCGCTCACATCCGGTGCCTCCACCACCGCTGGCGCAGCCTCGACATCGATCGTGCGGGACCCGATCCCGGCGCGAATGATACTCCTGCCCAACGCTACGGCAGATCGGCCTTGGCCTATGTCGACATGTGGCACCCCGAGCGTGGGCACAATGGCCCCCCGGCGCGGCACACTCGCCGAAAGGAGGCGGTTCTGATCGTCAGGCTGGTCGTTCAGACCGGTCGCCGTCGCCGTCCCCATGACGGCCACGATCAGGCGTGTCCAAAGCCTTGGCGGCTGGAGCATGGACGCCTCGCGGGCCATCCTGCTCGCCACTCAGCACGCGCCAGCGCCAGCGGATTGGCGAGGGACCGTGGGGCGTCCACGCGGCCTGTCTGCTAACTCGGGCGGCGCCCCGAGCACCAGTCGCGTACCGGCTATTCGCGGATCCGACGAGGCAGTTGTGACCGGTGGTCGTCGCCGAGGCGCCGGACTGCCTCGTAGTCACGGTCGCTGAAGACGGTCAACCAGGGCTTCCGCATCCCGGTGATGACGGCGATCGCAGGTCGGGCGAGGCCACGCTGGGCAAGCCCGCCGGGCGTGCCGTTCTCGAGGATGCAGAACAGCCGGAACTGCTCCCGGCCCGGGCCCTGCGCTCGGATCTCGTAGTAGCCGCCCATCGCGCCGTGCATCGCCTCCCACCGCCCGCCGCCCGAGTAGCGGGGCGGCGGAGCCTCGGCGACGTCGTCGAGCACGGCCACGAGCTGGGCGCTCACCTTGAGGGGACAGCCGTCGAGGAACTCGTCGGCCGGACATCGTCCATCGGCCGTCCGGTAGTAGACGACGTCCCACGCCTCGGGCGCGGGCGAGGGAGCTACGCGCCGGCCGCTTCGGGCTCTCGGCGTCGGACGCGAGCCGCCGGTCGAGGAACGATCTGGATCTCGGCGCCGAGCGCGGTCGCCAAGGCGGCGACCGTTCGAAGCTCGGGGTTCACCTGCGCGGTGAAGAGCCTCCGCACGACCGCGTCGTTCCGCCCGATCTCCCGCGCCAGCTCGGCTTTCGAGAGGCCCGCCTCCACCCGGAGCTCGTCGAGGCGCTCCATGATCGCGTTCACCTGGGCCAGCTCCCGGCGGGTGCGCTCGTACTCGGCCCTGAACTCCGGGTCCTCGAGCCGCTGGGCGGTCTTTCGCCTGTGATACGTCGTGTCCAGCACGCGCCATTAAGCCTCCGTGGCGGGTTACACGGACACCGTAGCATAGGTGCTACGTTCCGTCAACGAGGCCGCCGTGACCTGGGGAGGACATTGCAGCCCGAGGCCTCCCGATGCTGCCGTGCTCCGTTCGGGGCGAGCGCCGAACGCTTCGGTTCCCGCCCGCGTGTCGTCTGGAGCCGATCACTTCCCTTGCTTGTTGTACGGAGGCTGGGTGCGCTTGATCACCCGAGCTTCCTTGGCGCGGGCGTCCTTGATGTTCGGCATCTGCTCGATCTGAACCTTCGTGCCGGGAATCGGGCTCGGTCCACTCGGGAGGTGCTCGCGCAGACGCTCCTGGACCCGGCCGCGCTTCGCCGTGCCGGCGTAGTTGTTCCGGCCGCCGTCTGTCGTGATCCTGTAGATGACGGGCTTGTCGTTCGACAGCTCACCGATGCCCGCGTCGGTGAGCGGCACCGTCCTCTTCGCCATCTAGTTCCGCGCCTTTCAGGGTTGGGTTGCGAACGCACGAGCGTCCGCTCGATCGATACTCTGCGCGCCGGCTGCGTCACCTAGCCTGTCACGCACTGCAGGGGTCGAACATCGCGCCACCTCGCTGGGCGTGCGGGACGGCACTCGCCGCGCCCTGCGGTTAGCGGGCGTGGCTGCGAGTTTGGGACCATGTCACGCTCGAGCGGCCCGCGCCCGGAGATACCGCCGCAGCACGGGCTGGCGCGTGAGGTCGGTGTCCTTGCCGTCGCGAACGTCGCGCTTGCGGGTGGACACCTGCCAGTTCGAGCCGAACTTGATGCCGTAGGGCGGGTCCACGTAGATGGCCTGGACCTGGCCCTTGAGCCCCTCCTTCTCGGCGAGGCTGGTCATGACCAGCAGCGAGTCGCCCAGGATCATTCGGTTCGACCACTTGCCGCTGTGGCGGTAGAAGTCGACCTTGTCCTCGAACGTGAGCTCGCTGTACGGGGCGAAGAAGCCGAGCTGCTGCTCCGTCGCGAGGCCCTCGGACTCGGCGCGCAGCTCCTCGACGAGCGCGAGCGGGTCGATGGTCTCCTGGATGTAGACCGGGACCGCGGGCACCTCGAGGTCGGCCGCGTCCTGCTCGTCCTTGCCCCGCCAGACGAGCTGCGGGTCCAGGCTCGGGTCTCGCGGGTAGCGCACGATGGCGGGCCTCTTCTCGTCGGGGCGGGCGAAGGACTCGAGCTCGGCGGTGGGGATGTTCGGGCGGGTGTCGCCGGGGTGCGTGGTCGCGCGGACCGGCGTCCTGGGGCCCATCTTGTCAGCCACGGCTTACCCCCTGCTCACTCGGCCATAAGGGCCGATGAAGTCACGGCGGCTACCGTCCTGCCGTGGACCACGTCGCCTGGGACCCAGAGAAGGATCGGCTCAATCTCGCCAAGCACGGCGTCAGCTTCGCTGAAGCGGCCAGGGTCCTCGCCGGTGATCCGGTTCGCATCTGGCCCGACCTGGCACACTCGACAGGGGAGCTGCGGATGATCACGATGGGCTTCACGCCGATGGGCCTGGTGCTGGTCATCGTGACCTCGGTCGGCTTGGACGGTAGTATCCGGATCATCTCCGCACGGCGCGCCACGAGGCGCGAGCGACATGCATTCGAAGACGACTGACTCACCCCCCTCGAGGCCGCTGCGGCCAGGCATCGCTCGCCCACCGGCACCTTCGATCCCGGGCACGGTGGCGTACTGGCTCGAGAACCCGACGGGCGCGCGCGTCACCCCGCTGTATCGAAGCGCGCACACGCCGATGGTGCTGCTCGGGAACACGTACGAGAAGCTCGGCAACCTCGACGGCTGGTCGCTCGTGCGCCGCGACACGGATGGCAGCCGCCACATCGTGGTCGCGGGGCCCGAACTCGCCGAGCTTGCCCGCGCATTCCTGCCCCAGCGGACTCCGGAGGAGGCTGCGGCCCTCGCCCCGTTCTTCTCGGCGCTGCGTCGCGTCGCGACAGGCACCGGCGTCAATGACGGGATCGAAGATGACACGGTGCGCTGAGGCGCCGGCATGAGCATTTCGACCAATAGCGATCCGCTCGCCCACCCGCGAGCCGACGCCGTCGCGGTGGATGCTGACGTCCTGCGAGTAGTCGTGCGGGACGGGCGGACGATCGCGCCGCTGGCCTGGTTCGGCTGGCTCGCGAGCGCGAGCGTGGAGCAGCGGCGGGACTTCGCCATCATCGGCGGGGCGCCGGGATCTGGTGGGGCGAGCTGGGCGAGGGCATCTCGGTCGTGAGCCTGTTCGGCCTGCCGGAAGACCTCTGACGCCGGTCGCGCCTTGTCGGGTGCGGCCCGCGCATCGGCATAAGTGCCAGTGCAGCCTGCGCCGCTACGGTCCCAGCGTGGATGACGCGTCGTGGAACGCCGGAAGTGACCGGCACGCACGGATGCGAACATGGCTAGTTGCCTTGCCTTGACATGGCAAGCAGCCTAGCCTACCGTCGTCCGTGAAACGGCTCGACCTGATCCGCGCGATAGCGTCGTGTGCCCGCGCGTCCGGACTGCGCTGGACGCTCGTCCGGCAGGGTGCGGACCATGAAGTCTGGGACCTCGACGGCCTCCGGGTGATCATCCCGAGACACCGCGAGGTCAACGAACGCACGGCGGGCCAGATCATGCGGCTGCTCGAGGACAGGCTGGGACCGGGTTGGTGGCGACGATGAGGGACACGTACACGGCACTCGCCGAGCGCAGCGGCGGCTGGTGGGCGATCACCGTGCCGGAGCTGCGCGGGGTGTTCAGCCAAGCGCGGCGCCTCTCCCAGGTCGAACCCGTCGCGCGCGACGCGATCGCCCTGTTCCTGGGCGTCCCCGCGGATTCGTTCGACATCCACGTCCGCGAGGTCGTCGATCCGATCGCCGACGCGCTGGTTGCCGACGCGCTCCAGGCCCGGCGAGAGGCTGCCGATCACCAGCGCATCGCCGCGCAGAAGTCGCGCGAAGCGGCCCGCACCCTCGATCGCATGGGTCTGCCGCAGCGGGACATCGGCCTTCTGCTGCACGTCTCCCACCAGCGCGTTGCCCAGCTCCTGACGCCTGGTGGAGACGCCTGAGGACAGCGAGCAGCGTCCCGCGCTTCCCGAATCCGGGGTGCCGCCCGCCGGCCCGGTCACGCGCTGCTCCTGCGTAAGCGGCAGCAAAGCGAGCCCGGATACCCTGCCGTAGACATGCTGCGTCATGACCATTATTCTGACCACATGGCGAAGACGGTGACGGCGACCGAGGCGAAGACGCACATCCTCGCGCTGCTCGACGAGGTGGAGGCGGGCGAGGAGGTGGAGATCACCCGCCACGGCCGGCTGGTGGCGCGACTCGTCCCCGCCCGGGGCGGCAAGGCGCTCATGGGCATGTTCGCAGGCCTCATGTGGACCGAAGTCGCCGACGAGGAGCTGCTGTTCAAGGCCTTCGATGAGGATGACTGGGCCGACGGCTGGGACTGGACGCAGGACGAGACCGGTCCAGACGGGGCGCCGCGGCCATGACGACGCTGCTGCTCGACACGCACGTGCTCCACTGGTCGTCCATGGATCCCACGCGCCTGAGCCAACGGGCGCTGCAGGCCATCCAGGCGGCCGACGAGCTCGCGGTCTCGGCTGTAACCTGGATGGAGCTGGCGCAGCTGGCCGCCGCACGCCGTCTCGTGCCGCCACTCCCAGTCCTCACATGGCTCGAGCGGCTGTCCCGCGAGGTCCGCAGCATGCCCGTCACGCCGGCGATCGCTGTTGGCGCCTTCGACCTGCCGAGGTCGTTTCCCCGCGACCCCGCCGACCGCGTCATCTGGGCGACCGCCGTCGGGCACGGCTGGCGTCTCGTCACGAAAGACGAACGCATGCGGGCCCACGACCGCGAGGGCGCCGTCGTCGTCTGGTAGGCGGGGCGGCGGATCGGGCTGCACCGGCGCCCAGTGACGGGGGCATCCAGCGATAGGCCCCGCGCTGGCCCTGCCGAAGCTGGGGTGGTTGGCGCGCCCGGCGGGACTCGAACCCACGGCCTTCAGGTCCGCAACCTGACGCTCTATCCACTGAGCTACGGGCGCACGCTTCGACTGGCGGAGAGGGAGGG
>JAKAMV010000876.1 GCA_021812735.1 Chloroflexota bacterium
AGCCGCGATGGCGGCAAGCTCCGTCACCGTCGTGTCGAACGCGCTCCGCCTCCGCCGGTTCCGCGTCCGCCAGGCGGCGTCGGCCCCCGTCCCGATCCGCGCCTCCGCCCCCTCCGCGTCCTGACCCACCCACCGCACCAATAGGAGAAGACACCCGCTCATGCGTTCCCTGCGCCTCGCCCCGCTCGCCGCTGTCGCGGTGCTCGCCGCCGCCTGCTCGTCGGGCGGCGCTCCGGCACCGACAAACCCGATCGCGTCGCCCACTGCCACCCCCTCCGGCGTCGCGTCGCCAGAGGCAGCGTCGCGCATCGACGTCACGCTCAGCGACCAGCTCCGGATCGACCCGGCGGCCATGACCGTCCCCGTCGGCAGGCCCGTCACCTTCGTAGTGACCAACAAGGGCACGACGCTCCACGAGTTCGTGGTCGGCGACCAGGCCTTCCAGGACGCTCACGATCAGGAGATGATGGCGGGCGGAGGCATGTCGATGCCCAAGGACGAGCCGACCGCGATCGGCGTCGAGCCCGGCAAGACCAAAGAGCTCACGATCACCTTCGACAAGGCAGGCACGACGCTCGCCGGCTGTCACGTCACCGGCCACTTCGCGGCCGGGATGCGGGCGGAGATCACCATCCAGTGATGCGAAGTGCAGCAATGCAAGGATTGGGGGCCGCGACTGCGCTCGCGGCGCCGGTGCGATCGCAGCGAGGCTCGCATCCACGACGTGCGCTTCGCATCCTGCTCGCCCAGCGAGCTGCTCCGCATGGCCGAGGAGGCCGGACTGGACCGGAGTCGGGTTAGCCGGCTCGTGCTGAAGGAGCGGCTCTGCCTCTCCGCCCCTACGTCGTCATCACAATCCGCAGCTGAGGAGATCAGAATGGCCGAGCACCGAACAGTCGCCCCGAACGAGGACCCCGTCTGCGGCATGACCGTGGACGCGGCCGACGCCGTGAAGAAGGGCCTGGCCCGCGAGTACGAGGGCCGCCAATACGTCTTCTGCGGCAAGGGCTGCTACCTCGAGTTCGGCGACGACCCCGAGGCGTTCCTGGCGGTGGGCTTCACGCCGACGATGTAGTACCGGCCCTCAGGCCGCCGCGCTGCTCAGGCCGCCCGGCGAACCACGAGCGCCCGCTTCCGGCCCTCGGGCTCGACGGTGATCGTCGCGGCGTGCCCCTCCCGCTCGAGCCCCCTGCGGAGCTGCTCGAGCTCCGGATAGCGGGCGTGGATGTAGTAGCGGGGCACGAGCGGGAGGCCGAGGTACCGCCGCAGCCACTTCTTGGCGCCCATGGTCCGGCCGTACCGGGAGCGGCGGTCATGGTCGAAGACGACGAGCAGCCCACCTGGCCGGACGTGGTGGAGCATGACCTCGACGGCATCAGCCTGGGCGTCCGCAGGGAGCTGCTGCACGACGTCGTAGGCGAACACGAGGTCGTGCAGGCTGCGCCCGTGCATCGCGTAGGCACCGTCGTCGAGGACGTCGCCCTGCCACACCGTGGCGGCGACGCCAGCGCGTTCGAGCCGCGATGCCGCAGCGCCAGCCATGTCGGCAGAGAGGTCGAAGCCGCCGATGGCGAGCGCGGTCGACGAGGCGGAGAGTCGCGACACCTCCTCCAGCCACACGCCCGTGCCACACCCGACCTCGAGGACGCTCCCGTCCGAGGCGGCATCGTGGAGGACGGGACCGATGACCTCGCCCAGGAACGTCACCGCCCACGGTGACTGCGTGAAGCTCGCGTCGAAGGTGCCGTCCGCGACCAGCCGCGCGTAGGAGCCAGCAAGAACGGAGGCATACTCCACGCGTCCGACCACGGCCACCGCCAGCGCGAGCAATGCGACCGCGGCCAGCAAGAGGAGCGCCGGCCCGAGCGCCGCCAGGCGGGCGATCTGGGCGAGCGGCGCGAGCCCCGCTAGGTGGCCCGCCAGCAGGATAGGATGTGCTCGAGGTTTTCCAGCAGGACGAAGCCAGCGATCGCGGCCAAGAGCAGGCCCAACCACATGCGCAGGAGGAGGGCGGCGTATGCCCGCCGACTCCTGACCGGCGCGGTCCGGGCGAAATGGACACGCGACCGCGCCGCGGCGGCAGCGCAGACGAACACGGCGACCGCCGCTAGGGCCGCCACGGTCCACCACGGCTCGTGACCCGACGCGGCCATCGCCGGCTCGTAGCCGGTGATCCCGTAGCCGACGGTATAGGCGATCGCGTGGACGGCGGCGAGACCCACGCCCACGGCTGCGGCTAGCAGCCACACCGGAACCGCGATGGGACGACTACGGATCATGGTCGGCAGAGGATACGCGGTAGAGGCGCGGCCGTCACCGCGCCCCGCTGTCGTCACTCACCGCTCGACGGGCGCCTCTCCGCGTCACCTCTCAGGCGACGAAGCGCGGTCCTGCGCACGCCTCCGCTTCCCCGAGCAGTCCGCGCGCGAGGAGCCACTCGTCGTCGTAGAACTTGCTCAGGTAGTTCCGCCCGGTGTCAGGGAGGATGACGACCACGACGGCATCACCACGACCCTGTTCGGTGAGCTCCCGGACCAGGAGCTGAGCGGCCGCGATTGCGGTCCCGGCCGACCCGCCGGCCAGGATCCCCTCCTCCCGGGCGAGCCTCCGCGCCGCGTGGAACGCATCGCGGTCCGGCACGCGGACCCAGCGATCGACGATCGCAGGGTCGAAGGTTCCCGGGAAGAAGTCCTCGCCGACGCCCTCCGTGAGGTAGCTCCTCGCCGCGTCGCCGGAGAGCACAGACCCCTCGGGGTCGGCGCCGACCACCTCGATGGCCGGATTTCGGGCCTTGAGGTAGCGGCCAGTGCCGCTGATCGTCCCGCCCGTTCCGGCGGCGGCGACCAGGTGCGTGATCCGTCCTGCGGTCTGCTCCCAGATCTCGGGGCCCGTGGTCCGCTCGTGGGCCGCTGGGTTCTCACGATTCCAGTACTGGCCCGGGCTGAAGGCCCCGGGCGTCTCCTCCACGAGCCGCCGGGCGACGCTGTAGTAGCTGTTGGGCGACTCCGGGGGCACGTCGGTGGGGCACACGACGACCTCGGCGCCGTAAGCACGCAGCAGGGACCGCTTCTCCTCGGACTGCTTGTCGGCCATCACGAAGATGCAGCGGTAGCCCTTGAGCGCCGCCGCGATCGCGAGGCCGTG
>JAKAMV010000156.1 GCA_021812735.1 Chloroflexota bacterium
CCGCGGTACTCATGCTGGCCGTCGAGCGGCGAGCGCGCGTGGCGATGGTCCGGCGGTCACCGGGGATGCATCGACGGGTCGGCCCCCATCGACACGGGGATGGTGCACCAGTGAGCTCCCTGCTCGCCGACCGCCCCACCCCCGGCCGCCCCGTGCCTCGGGGGCGCTTCGTGTTCCTCGCAGTCGCGGGGGCTGCCCTGCTGGCCGGCCTCACCGGCGCCCTCCTGCTCCTCGGCGTCGGCCTGCCGTCGGGCGCCGCCCGGCTCGCCCTCGCCCACGGAGAGCTGATGACGCTCGGCTTCCTCGGCACGGTGGTGGCGCTGGAGCGCGCCGTCGCGCTCGACCAGTCCTGGGGCTACCTCTCCCCCGGCCTTGCCGCGGTCGGGGCCATTGGCCTGCTCGCCGGCCAGCCGGTGCTCGGCAGCGCCGGGCTCCTCGGCGGGGCCATCGTGCTGCTGGCGGTGTACGCGGCCTTCGCGCGCGACGAGCGGTCGCTCCAGCTGGGCGTCCAGGCGGCGGGAGCCGGCGCCTGGCTGAGTGCGGCGCTGCTCCTGGCGGCGGGGATCCCGGTCTCGAGCGCCTACCCGTGGCTCGCCGCGTTCCTGGTGATGACCGTGGTGGGCGAGCGGCTCGACCTCGCGCGGCTGGGCGGCGTGGCCAACCGGGTGCGCCGCCAGCTGGTCGTGGCGCTGTGGCTGTTCGTCATCGGCGTCACGGCGGCGGTCTTCCTGCCGGAGGCGGGCACGCGCATCGCCGGCGTGGCCATGCTCGCGATGGCCGCCTGGCTCGCCCGTCACGATCTCGCCCGGCGCACCGTGCACATGACGGGCGTCACGCGGTACATCGCGATCTGCCTGCTGGCCGGCTATGCGTGGCTCGCGGTCGCGGGTACTGCCTGGGCGCTGACCGGCACCGCGCCGGCCCCCGCGTACGACATCCGGCTGCACGCGCTGTTCCTCGGCTTCGTGATCTCCATGGTCTTCGGCCACGCGCCGGTGATCGTGCCGGCGGTGCTCCGCGTGCCGCTGCCGTACCGGTCGTGGAACTACGCTGCGCTAGCGCTCCTCCATGCGGGCCTCTTGGTCCGGCTGATCGGCGGCGACCTGCTGGGCGTGCCCGACGGGCTGCTCGTGGGCGGCGTGGCCAACGTCCTGGCGATGCTCGCGTTCGTGGGCGTGTCGGTGCTGTCCACTGCCGTCGAACTGCGGCGGCGGCATGCGGTGGCGGCGCGGCGCGTGGCCGCGAGCCCGGCGTGACCGCTCGCGGGCAGGCGAGAATCGGCCCGATGTCCTCGCAGCACCCCGCCGCAGCCGCCCGCCAGTGGGTGCCGCACCAGCACGGCGCCTGGGCGATGCTCGCGGTGCCGTTCCTGCTCGGCGTCGCCGCCAGTGCGGTCGGCCCGTGGCAGTTGGCGCTCGCCGTCGCTTCTGTGGCGGGCTACCTCGCCTCGGCCACCGGGCAGGCGTGGCTCCGGGCACGCCGCCGCGAGCCGTTCACCCTGCCGCTCGCTGCCTACGGTGCAGTGTTCGGCGGGCTGGGGCTGGCCCTCGTCGCTGCGTTCCCCGCCCTGCTCCTCGCGCTGGTCGTCCTCGGGCCCACCACTGCGCTGATCGTCGCGGGCGCGAAGCCCGGAACTCGTCGAGACGCGGTGAACAGTCTCGCGCAGGCCGCGCAGGCGCTGGTCCTCGTCCCGTCGGCCGCGTGGGTCTCGGGCGCCTTCGACCCCTCGCGCGTCGCGATCGCCAGCGCTGTTGGGATCGCGTACCTGCTGGGCACGGTCCTCGTGGTCCGATCCGTCCTCCGCGAGCGCAACAGCCGCTCGTTCACCGCGCTGTCGGTTGGCTTCCACACGCTGCTGACCGTGGCCGCGCTGCCGCTCGGCCCGGCCTGGGCGGTGCTGGCGGCCGGGCTGACCGCGCGCGCCGCTGCGCTTCCGTCGGCCGCTCGGCGCCTCGCCGGGACGCCCAGGCCGCTCAAGCCCGCGTATGTCGGCGCGGTGGAGGTGGTGGCCGCGATCATGGTGGTGGCCGTCGCGTTCCTGGCGCTCCCGTAGTCGCGAACCAGGACACCCGTAGCTGGGGCCGACGCTGGGGAGCCCGTACCCGCGGGCTGCGGGCTCCCGGCACACGCGGGATCACGGCGAAGCGGACCTACGGGCAGGTGCGCCCGGTCTGGATGAACAGCGACCAGGTCGCAGTTGGAGCCCATGCCTCGCCCGTGGCGCCCATCGGCGTGACGCGCCGACCAGGCGGGCGCGTGGCAGGCGACGCCCGGCGTTCCCCGCCCGGAGCCTTGCGCCGAGCCCGGCGTTCCCCGCCCGGAGCCTTGCGCCGAGCGGCTCAACGGTGCGCGCGGCGCACGGACGGGTCGCCACGTGCAACCGTCGTGCTGTGTGCGCCCCAGTTCACGCCGCGGAGCGCACAGACGCGTCGCCAGGCGCAGCACGCGGGCTGCCAGCGCACGGTTCAGTCGCTGGGCGCAACAGACAGACGGCCCCGGAAGACCGGCCGCTTCGCGCCTCTGGTTGCCCGACGTGTGGCGTCGCGCGCGCTGACTGGCTCCAGGCCCCCGATCGGGTGGCCTCGACCCTCGCTGGGGACGACAGGTGGCACCGCTTGCCGGCGGCACTCGGGGCTGAACTCGGGCTAGACTCGAGGGATGGACACACGACGATCTCGGCTTCGGTCCCGCCTCGGCCGCGTCGGCGTCTGGAGCTTCGCCCTGCAGGCGAACCCGTTCCCGACCGCGAAGGCGGCCCTCACGGCGTACGAGCAGCTCGGCTACCGCTCGGTGTGGTTCCCCGAGAGCGTCGGCAGCAAGGAGGCGTTCGCCCACGCGGCGCTGCTGCTCGATGCCAGCGAGCGGCTGCTGGTCGGCACCGGCATCGCCAACATCCACGCCCGCGACGCCGTTGCGATGGCACTCGGCGGGCGGACGCTGGAGGAGGCGCACCCCGGCCGCTTCGTCCTGGGCATCGGGGTCAGCCACGCGCCATCGGTGACCGCCCGGGGCGGCACGTACGGCAAGCCCATCGAGCAGATGCGCGCCTACCTCGACGCGATGGACGCGGCGCCATGGGCCGGGCCTGCCGCCGAGCGCCCGCCGCTCGTGCTCGCCGCGCTGGGGCCCCGGATGCTCGAGCTGGCCGCCGAGCGCGCCGACGGCGCCCATCCGTACTTCGCCCCCGTCGAGCACACGCGGATCGCCCGCGCGCGCCTGGGCGCCGACCCGGTGCTCGTGGTGGAGGTGACGGCGGTCATCGACCACGACCGCGACCGCGCACGCGAGACTGCCCGGGCGTTCGCCACGCGCTACCTCGCCCTGCCCAACTACGCCAACAACCTGCGTCGGCTCGGCTTCTCCGACGACGACCTCGCGGGCGGCGGCAGCAACCGGCTGCTCGAGGCGGTGGTGGTCCAGGGCGACGCCGAGACGGTGGCAGCCCGCGTCCTGGAGCACCTCGACGCGGGCGCGGACCACGTCGTGGTCCAGCTCCGGGCGCCATCGCCTGCCGACGCGTGCCTCGAGGGCTTCGCCGAGTTGCGGGCGGCGCTGGGCAGCACCGCAGCCTGAGGGAGGGCCGGCTACCCGGCCTCCTCGATCTCGGGCAGTCCGGCTGCGAGGGCCTCGACGAGCTGCTCCTCCACCCAGCCGAGCCAGAGGAACACGATGGTCTGGCCGGCGTTCGGGTCGGTCTCGTCCACCGGCTGGGCCCCGGTCTCCTCGGTCACGCCGAGGCGCGTGCCGTGGACGAGCCGCAGGTCGTTGACCGCGCCCAGCCAGGCCTGCGCGTGCGCCTCGTCGAGGTAGACCGCGTCGATCGTCTCGGCAAGCATCTCGAACCGCTCCCGGCGGACGGCCGCGACATCGGCCCCGGTGAGCTCGCGGAAGGCCGCCGAGGCGGCCGCGTCGTCTGCCACGGCATCGGGGGACAGGCGGGCCAGGCCGGTGTCGTCCCGCCCCGCCTCCGGCAGCACGTCGCCGGCAGCCTCGCGCGCGAGCTCGGCGGCGAGCGCACCCAGGATCTCGCGCTCGCGGGAGGCGAGGCGGACGGCGATCCGGCCGTCGGCGACCCGCCTGATCCGGCGCGGCGGCTCGCCTGCACTCACTCGGGCTGCATCGTCGCCCACAGACCGTGGGCGTGGAGGCGCGACACGTCGTGCTCGCACCGCTCCCTGGTCCCGGCCGAGACCACCGCGCGGCCCTCATGGTGCACCTGGAGCATGAGCCGCGTGGCGTGGGCGTGGCTGTACCCGAACAGCTTCTGGAACACGTACGTCACGTACGACATGAGGTTGATCGGGTCGTTCCAGACGATGACGATCCAGCGGGGCGCCGCTCGGGCACGCTCACGAACGGCCTCCTCGAGGGCGGTCCCGGGCGATGCGGGCGGACGGTTTTCGGCCATCAGGCGCCGATCGTACGCCGGGATGCCGGTTGCCGCGCGCCAGCTCAGGCCTCACCGACGGGCCGGCGGCGAGCCGCCGCGGCGACCGGCGAGGCCCACGGGCCCGACGTCAGCCCCGGCTGCTCAGCACAGCCTCGATGGCCGCGGAGAGCTGGGCCGCCGTGAACGGCTTGGTGAGCACGTGGACCCACGGCTCGTCGGCGCCGACTTCGTCGGCCAGCCCCGTGATGAACAGGACGGGCAGGTTCGGCCAGGCCTCCCGCAGGCGGCGGGCGAGATCGGGGCCCTGGATCCCGGGCATCCGGACATCGGTCACCAGGAGGTCAGGCTGCGCGATGTCACCCGCGGCTGCTGCCGCGGCCGCAGCCGTCCCCGACGGCTGCTCCGCCACCATCCAGCCGAGGCGGCCCAGCAGTCGCGCCAGCACGGCCCGGACGGCGACGTCGTCCTCCACCAGCAGCACGGCACCCTGGGCGGCGGTCGTCTCGCGGACGACCCGCCCGAGGCGGTTCGACGCCGGTGCCGACTCCTCCGCCTCGGCGGCCGGCTCGTCCATGATCGGCAGGTCGACGGTGAAGGTGGTGCCGTGCCCGGGAGACGAGTCCACCGACACGGTGCCACCCGAGGCGCCCACGATGCCGTAGACGGTCGCGAGGCCCATGCCGGAGCCGCGACCCCCCTCCTTGGTGGTGAAGAACGGCTCGAAGATGTGCGGGAGCGCGTCCGGGTCGATCCCGTGCCCGGTGTCGGCCACCGTGATCCGGATCGCGGGCCGTTTCGACAGCTGGGCATCGGGCGCCGACGCCTCGGTGGGCTCGGCGCGGCGGATCGTCACGTCGATGCGGCCGCCGCTCGGCATGGCGTCGCGGGCATTCACGACCAGATTGACGATCACCTGCTCCAGCTGGCCGGGGTCCGCCAGCACGACGCCCGCCCGCGGATCGCGGCTCGCCACGAGCTCGATGTGCTCGCCCACGAGCTGCCGGAGCATCGGGATGAGACCGTCGATGACCTCGCCGGGATCGACCGGCCGCGGGGCGAGCACCTCGCGGCGGCTGAACTGCAGCAGCTGCCGCGTCAGGACGGCGGCGCGGTCGGCGGCGCGAATGGCCTGCTCGATGTCGGAGCGCCCCGGCGACGCCGTCGGCAGCGCGGCCAGTGCGAGGTCCGCGTAGCCTCGGATCGCGGCCAGCAGGTTGTTGAAGTCGTGGGCAACGCCGCCGGCGAGCTGGCCGACGGCCTCGAGGCGCTGCGCGCGCCGCAGCTGCTCGCGCATCTCGCGCTCGGCGGTGATGTCCGAGAACGTGGACACCGAGGCGACGACGACGCCGTCGCGGTCGCGCAGCGGCTCCGTGTTCACCCGCAGCCACACGCGCGTGCCGTCGGGTCGCTGGGAGCTGATCTCGACGTCTCGGGATGACCTCCCGGTGCGCAGGGCGGTCATCGAGGGGCCTTCGCCCGGCCCGTAGGCCCTGCCGTCACCGTCGCGCGAGCCCCAGGCGACGCCGACCGTGTGTCCCGCGAGGCCATCGGCCTCATGGCCCAGCAGGACGGCCGCGCGAGCGTTGGCGGAGGCGACCCGACCGTCCGGCCCGACAATCACCAGGCCCTCCGCCATGGAGTCCATGACGCTGCGCTGGAAGGCTGCCGCCGAGCGCACCGCCTCGTCGGCGACCTGACGCTCGGTGATGTCCCGGATGATCGCGGTGGCGTACCGCCTGCCCTCCAGCGTCCAGCCGGCCACCGAGACCTCGATCGGGAACGCGGTGCCGTCCGCGCGGCGCCCCTCCACCTGAGTCAGCTGGGCGGCGGCCGGGCCCGCGTCCTCGTCGGCGGGCCTCGCGGTCGCGAGGTGCTCGGCGACCCCGCCGTCGGGCATCAGCACGGTGACCGGCTGGCGGTCGAGCCCTCCCGCCGGGAACGCGAACATCCGCTCGGCACTCGGGTTCCAGCCCACGATGGCGCCGGTCGCGTCGATCGTGATGATCGCGTCGGCCGCGGAGTCGGTCACGGCGCGGAACCGCGCCTCGCTGTCGCGGACCGCCAGGTCTGCGCGCTTCTGGTCTGTGATGTCGCGGCCAACGAACGCGACGCCGTCCTCGAACGGGAAGACGGAGAGGTCGGACCAGTAGAGGACCCCGTCCCGCTCAGTGCGCACCTCGGCGCGCCGCGGCTCGCCCTGTACGGCGACCTGCGCCACGGCGGCCTGCACCTCCTCGCCGCCGGTGAACCACAGGCCGGACGCCGGCGTCCCGGGCACCAGCTCCACGGGCACCCCGCCCAGCCAGCGCTCACGCGTCGTCCGGTTGGCGGCCACGAACCCGGCATCGCGGAAGCGGCCGTCGGCGCCGAACACCGGGCGCAGCACGCCGATGGCCTCGGGGATCTCCTCGAACATCGTGCGGAATCTGGCCTCGGACGCCCGCAGCCGGTCGGCCGCCTCGTGCTGGGCGGTCACGTCGGTGATCACGGCGAACAGACCGGGGCCGCGGCCGTCATCGTGGAGGACCCGCACCCCGCGGTCGTTCACCCAGATCCAGGCGCCGTCCGCTCGCCGCATCCGGTACTCCATGTCCCAGGTGAGCCCCCGGCCGTCCCACACGCGCACGCATGCTGGCAGGTCATCGGGATGGATCGCAGCCCGCCAGTCGTCGAACGGCGCCAGCCGCTCCGGCGAATGGCCGAGGATCCGCTCGATCTGGGGGCTGATGATCACCGGGTCGCCCGACGCCTCCTGGTACGAGATGATCGCGTCCACCCCATCGACGATGCGGCGGAGCTGCTCCTCGCTGGCGCGCAGCGCCTCGGCGGCGGCGTGGCGCTCGGTGACGTCGACGACGATCCCGAACGTCCCCTCGCCCAGTCCGTCCTCGCGCGCGATACGGCGCCCCCGGTCGAACACCCAGACGTAGTGCCCGTCGGCGTGGCGCATCCGGTACTCGAGCGCCCAGGCCGGAGGCCGGTCGTCCCACACCGCCAGGCAGCGTGGCAGGTCGTCGGGATGGATGAGGGCACGCCAGCCGTTGAACGTCGTGACGGTCGCAGGGTCGATCCCCAGGATCTGCTCCATCTGCGGGCTCGAGATGATCGGCGCGCCGGCGTGCTCCTGGAGCGACACGATCGCGTCGAGGCTCTCGATCGTCCGGCGCTGGCGCTCGTCACTCTCGCGGAGCGCCTCGGCCGCCTCGTGGCTGGCCGTCGTGTCCATGACCACCCCAAAGGTGTAGGCTCCCGAGCCGTCCCCGGTGGGCATCCGCCGGCCGCGGTCGACCACCCACGCCCAGGTGCCGTCGGCGCGCCGCATCCGGTACTCGAGGCTCCATGACGGCGGCTCGTCGGCCCAGACCTCCATGCACATGGGCAGGTCGTCCGGGTGGACGAGCGCGTGCCAGGCATCGAAGTCGGGGATGTCCGCGGGCTTCCAGCCGAGGATGCGCTCGACCGGCGGGCTGAGCAGCAGGCCAGTGCCGGCGCGCTCCTGGAACGCCACGATGGCGTCGACCCCCTCGACGATCTCTCGGAGGCGCTCCTCGCTCTCGGCCAGCGCCGCGTCGGCTGCCACGCGCTCGGTGATGTCCATGATCACGCCGAACTTCCCGCGCTCACCCGCCTCGCTGGTGAACCGCTGGCCCTGGTCGGACACGGTGGCGTACGTGCCGTCCGCCCGGCGCATCCGGTACTGCAGGGCCCAGACCGGGAGGTCCTCGGCCCACGTCGCCAGGCAGGCCGGCAGGTCGTCGGGGTGGATCAGGGAGTTCCACGCCGCGTACGTGCGGATCCCGTCGGCAGGCCAGCCCAGGATCTGCTCGATCTGCGGGCTGACGGTCAGCGGGCCGCCCTCGCGGAGGGACCACGCGATGACAGCGTCGACTGACCCGAGGGTCCGGCGCAGCTCCGCCTCGCGATCGCGCAGCTCGGCCGTCGTGTGGTGCAATTCGGTGACGTCGCGAGACAGGACGAGAATGCCATCGCCAGTGGGCCGGACGCTGAACTCGCACCAGCGAGCGCCGTCCTCGCCGCTGGGGACCGGCGCCTCGAAGCGCTGCGGCCCGCTGCCGTCGAGGCTCTGCTCAAGCCGCCGGGCGACCTCGCTGCCGTCGAGCCGTGGGTGGTGGTCGTGGATGCTCCGGCCGAGCAGCGCCGTCGGCGTGCTGCCGAGGTGCGCGGCGGCGGCGGGGTTGGCGTAGCGGAACCGGCGGTCGCGATCGAGGAAGGCCACGCCCCCCTCCATCCCCTCGACGATGTCGCGGAAGGGCAGCTCGCCGAACACGGGCAGCTCGTCGGCGGCAGCGGATGACGGGCTGGGCGCGACGGATGGCGCGTGCTCGTCCGATGCGCTCATGCCCGAGGGACTGTCACCCGCACGGTCGCGACCTCTGCCCGCCGGTGCCCATTCGTGTGCCAGGTCGCGGAACGGCGCACGAGGGCTCGCCGAGGGGGACCGCGGGCGCGGCTCGACTCCCCTCTTCGGCCACATGATGGCAGCATCCGACAGCCGTTGCCAGCCCCCGCTGGTGGGGGGAGGGCGCGCCGGCGCCGCAGGCTGCGCTCCTCGGCTCCCGCTCAGCCATGTGCGACTCGGACCCGGCCATGTGCGACTCGGACCCGGCCGCCGGCCACCGCGGCCTGGAACGCATGGTGGTCGAGCGCGTTCCGGTCCGCGTAGGCCTCGGCGAACGCCGCGATCGCCCTGTCGAAGGCGTCGCCGGCCCCGAGGTAGCCGTCGATGGCGATGCGGTCGCCCGAGCGGGCGTGGGCGCGGGCGAGGGCCTGCCCGCACAGGCGCGCGAAGAGCGCCAGGCCCCGGGGCGGGACCCCCGCCACGTCCAGCGACCACTTCATGTCGGCCAGCTGGCGAACGTAGTACGACCGCCCCCGGTCGCCGCCGGCCCAGCCGAGGAAGACGTCGCCCGACGCCTGCATCAGCCGCTGGCCCGCCACGACGCGGTGCCCCTGGTCGCGGACCGCACGGCCCGGGAGGTACGGGGCGAGGATCGACGGCGCGGCCTCCTTGACCTGGAGCACGAGCGGGTCGTCGTCGTCTCGGCCGAGGTACAGCGCCACGTACGCGGCCAGTCCCACGCTGCCGATGCCCACCACCTTGCGCGCGACGTCCACCAGGCGGAAGCGCGAGAGGAGCTCGCGCTGGTCGTCGGCGAGCGAGGCAGGGTAGCGCCTGAGGAGGGCGAACACCCGCCTGCGGACCGCGCCTTCGGGCAGCCGCTCGAGCGTGGGCGGCCGGTCGACGAACCGCCGATGGCCGTCAACGAGCTCGGTGAGCCGGGCGAACGAGTGCACGTTGTCGCGGGTGGCGGCTGCGGCGAGCACGTCCCTGACCTCGGTGCGCTCGATCCCACTGGGCACCGAGCGCAGCAGCTGGGCCACGTCGATCCGCGCATACCAGGCGTCCAGGTCCGACAGCCTCGCCAGCTCGCGCATCTTGGTCCGGTAGCCCTCGGCGGCCGCCAAGGGCAGCCGCCGGGCTGCCGCGCGGGACGATCGCCGCTCCCGGGCGACGATCACCAGGCTCGCCGCCAAGCGCTTGACGTCCCACTCCCAGGGTCCCGGATGGCTCTCATCGAAATCGTCGAGGTCGAAGACGATCCGCCGGTCCGGCGCAGCGTACGCTCCGAAGTTGAGCAGGTGCGCGTCGCCCGACAGCTGGACGGTGATCCCGCTCACCGGCGTGGGCGCGAGGTCCGACGCCATGAGCGCCGCGGCGCCGCGGTAGAAGGCGAAGGGCGAGGCCGCCATCCGGGCGTGCCGCAGGGCGAGGAGTGCCGCGTCGCGTCCCCGCTCTGCGCCGACGAGCGTTTCGACCGGGTCAGATCGGTCGGGCGCGGGCGTCCACAGCCCGTGGGCGCTCCGCGGCGCGATCCGACGCGCGGCCCGACCGGCAGCGTGGCGGCGCTCTGCCTGAGGCATGGCGTCGGACGGCGCCGTGGCCGCGTCGCGAATGTCGCCGCCAGGCAAGTCGGGCTCTGCAGGATCCGTCGGAGCGTCCGTCATGCGTCCCTCCAGGCCGACCATTCTCGCTCGCCGCGCGGGCCGGCGTCGGGGCCCACGCGCCATGGGGCGCACGCGTCACGCTGGCGCCGACCCGCTCCTATACTCCGCCCGCGCCCAGCCGCGCGACGCTCGACTTTCGGAAGGGGCCGTGAGCACCGCAGCCGCACCCGCCCGGACACCCGCCCGCCCCCCGCGCCGGAGATCGCGCCCGCTCCTGGGCGGGATCCTCCCCGTGGACCGCGCGCTGCTGCCGCGCGACGTCGCCGCCGGCTTCACCCTCGCGGCGCTGGCGATCCCCGAGGTGATGGGCTACACCAAGATCGCGGGGACCCCGGTGGTGACCGGGCTCTACACCCTGCTCGTGCCGGTCCTGGTGTTCGCGGTGTTCGGGTCGTCTCGGCACCTGGTCGTGGGGGCGGACTCCGCGACGGCGGCCATCCTGGCCATCGGGGTGGGCGCGCTCGCGGCCGGCGGCTCGGCTGAGTACACGGCGCTCGCCTCGCTGAGCGCGCTCCTGTGCGCGGGGCTCCTGGTCGTCGCCCGCCTGCTCCGCCTGGGGTTCATCGCCAACTTCCTGTCGCGCAGCGTGCTGGTGGGCTTCCTCACCGGCGTCGGCGTGCAGGTGGCGTCGGGCGAGATCGCCGGCATGTTCGGCGTCGACAAGGGCAGCGGCGGCACGCTGGACAGATTCGCCCATGCCGTCAGCGAGATTGCGGCCGGGCACACGAGCCTGCCCACGCTCGCGGTGTCGGTCGTCGTGCTGGGGATCGTGGTCGGCTTCGGGCGGGCGGACAAGCGCATCCCGGGGGCGCTGCTGGCCGTGGCCGGGGCCATCGTCGCGAGCGCGGCGCTCGGCCTCCAGGCGCAGGGCGTGGAGATCCTGGGCACCGTGCCGGGCGGGCTGCCGCCGATCGGCCTGCCCGCGGGCGTGCTGACCGTCGGCAACATCGAGGCGCTGATCCCGACCGCGGTCTCGATGTTCGCCGTGATCCTGGCCCAGAGCGCAGCGACCTCGCGCGCCTACGCGGCGCGCTACAACGACAGCTTCAATGAGAACGTGGACCTCGTGGGCCTCGGGCTGGCGAATCTGGGCGCCGCCCTCACGGGCACCTTCGTCGTCAACGGCAGCCCGACCAAGACCGAGATGGTCGACAGCGCCGGCGGCCGGAGCCAGGTGGCGCAGCTCACGGCCGGCGTCATCACGCTCGCGGTCCTGCTGTTCCTCACCGGGCCCCTGTCGTCCCTCCCCAACGCGGTCCTCTCGTCGGTGGTCTTCCTCATCGGCGTCCGACTGGTGGACTGGCGGCACCTCGCCTCGATCGCCCGGCTGCGCAGGGGCGAACTGGCGGTGGCCCTGGCGACGGCGGCGACCGTCGTGCTGGCGGGCGTGGAGCAGGGCATCTTCCTCGCCATGGCCCTGTCGGTGGTCGAGCACCTCTACCACACGTACCGGCCCTACGACACCCTGCTCACGCTCGACCCCGACGGCCGCGTGCACTACGAGCTGCCGGGGGAGCGCACCGAGGCGGCGCCCGGCCTGGTCGTGTACCGCTTCGGCGCCGCGCTGTACTACGCGAACGCCTCGCGGTTCACCGAGGAGGCGTTCGAGCTGTTCGAGGCCGCGGACCCGCCGCTGCGCTGGCTGTGCGTGGCGGCCGGCGCGGTCGGCGACGTGGACTTCACGGGCGCGGACGCGATCCGCCAGCTCCACGGGGAGCTCGACGGGGCGGGCGTCCAGCTGCTGCTCTGCGACATGTCCCCCAACGTCCGCGCCCAGCTCGACGCCTACGGCCTCACGGAGTTGATCGGCCGGGACCACCTGTTCGACGACGTGCACGCGGCCGTGGCGCACTGCCGGGCTGCGGCGGGCTGACCTGGCCGACTGACCTACCCGCGCGGCTGGAGAACCGGCAGGACGCGCAGCCCGTCCCCGTCGCCGAGCGGGACGCGCAGCCCGTCCGGGTCGCGGGGCGGGACGCGCAGCCCGTCCGGGTCGCGGGGCGGGACGCCGGCCCCGAGGCCCCGGAATTCGGCGGCAATGGCGGCGAAGCGCTCCACCGCGTCCGCCCGCAGCAGGTAGTGCACCCAGGAGCCGCGCCGCTCCGAGGTCACCCACCCGGTCTCGCGCAGCACTTTGAGGTGGTGGCTGACCGTGGGCTGGGCCACGCCGCAGCACCCGGTGAGATCGCAGGCGCAGACCGCGGACGCCGCCTCGGCAAGCTGGCGCAGGATGGCCAGCCGGGACGCGTCGGCTGCCCCTTGGAGGAGCATGGTGTCGGGATCGGTCGCGCGCTTCACGGGTCACGATGGTATTGACAAGTATCTATTTCGACAAGTATCAATATGACATGACGACAGACACGAGCAGCATCCACGACGAGGTCCGCGCCCACTATGCGGCGGCGGCGATCCAGGCGAGCGAGGGCGGCTGCTGTGCGTCCGAGGACGGTATCGGCGCGCAGCTCTACTCGGCTCTCGATCGCGAAGGGCTGCCCGAGGCCGCCGTGCTGGCCAGCCTCGGCTGTGGCAACCCAACGGCGGTGGCCGAACTGCACGAGGGCGAGCGGGTGCTGGACCTCGGGTCCGGCGGCGGCATCGACGTGCTGCTCTCGGCCAAGCGCGTCGGCCCCACCGGCCGCGCGTTCGGTCTGGACATGACCGACGAGATGCTGGCGCTGGCGATGCGCAACGCCGCCGAGGCGGGCGCGACCAACGTCGAGTTCCTCAAGGGCGACATCGAGGCGATCCCGCTTCCCGCCGCGAGCATCGACGTCGTCATCAGCAACTGCGTGATCAACCTTGCGGCCGACAAGCCGGCCGTGTTCCGCGAGATCGCGCGGGTCCTGCGCCCTGGCGGCCGGCTGGGCGTGAGCGACATCGTGGCCGACGACGCGCTGAGCGCCGGGGAGCGCGCCACGCGCGGCTCCTACGCCGGCTGCATCGCGGGCGCGCTCTCGTTCACCGAGTACGAGCGGGGTCTGGCCGAGGCCGGCCTCGCCGACGTCGAGATCACGCCGTCGCACCTCGTCGCAGACGGGCTGGCCAGCGCCATCGTCAAGGCGCGCAAACCGGCGGCCGGCGAACCAGTCGAGGACGGTCCGGGCGGGGCCTTGTGGCGGGCGCCCCATGCCTCGCTGGCGATGCTGCCCGCACGGGACGACGGCGGCACGGGCTGCTGCGGCGGCGGGTGCTGAGCTACGCCGAAGGGAACTTCTCCATTGGCGCGAGCGGCAGGACTCCGGGCGTTCCCGCCCCCGGGCGTTCCCGCCCCCGGGCGTTCCCGCCCCCGGGCGTTCCCGCCCCCGGGCGTTCCCTCCCCGCGCGTTCCCGTCAGAAATGCGCCTCAGGACTGGTAGCAGTCGCGTTGGCCCCTGCAGGCGCGCCGAGACGCCACGTTCGCAACCTTCGGCCCCCAGGGATGCACCACAGGCATAGGTGATCGACTTCCGGCCACGTCTTGCTGGCTAAGAGTCCTGTAGCGCATAGATGAAGGACGGCGACGCGGGCGGGCGACGGGGAGTCGCCGGGGGCCTCGCCGCAGCCGAAGGGCGCGGGCCCCGGCAGCGGAACCCGCCCGGCCGCGGCCGCGGGCGCGGGCAGCGGCCG